>CALVIS010000108.1 GCA_944331805.1 uncultured Bacilli bacterium | reverse complement strand
TTTAGTGGGTTATCTATTAAAATAGGTGATGCTTCTATTATGTATGGTTCTTTTATACAGAGTATTGTAGACTTTTTGATTATTGCTATTTGTATCTTTGTAATGGTTAAGATAGTTACTAATATTAGAGATAGAGCAGATAAGAAGTTAGGAATAGAACATAAGAAGGAAGAGAAGAAAAAGGATGAACAAGTGGTGTTACTTGAAGAGATTAGAGATTTGTTAAAAGATAATAAATTAGCAAAAAAATAAGTATCTAATTTGTGAAAAAAATACTTGTATCAAAATTGTCTTTAGTATATAATATGTCTAAGGGAATTTTAGTAGTAGGGTGTCTACCTCCTGTAAGGAGGTTTGATATAGATGAAGAAACGTGTATTTATATTAAAGGTATTACGTTATGTCTGTATCATTTTGTTCCTCGTTATTCTATTAATAACAGAAATAAAAAAAGACACTTAATCTTTTATAAAGATTAATGTCTATCACCTTTAATTAAATATTTTTGGGGGTAGACATCTAGTTATCCAATGCTAAATGTTCCCTTAATATTTTATGTAAATTTCTTTTACATATTCATAGTAACATAAAAGTTTATATTTTGCAAGTGTTGGGTGATTTTATGTGGAAAATAGGTAATGTTGAAATAGAAAATAGAGTAGTTCTTGCTCCTATGGCAGGTATTTGTAATAGTGCATATCGTAAGATAGTTAAAGAGATGGGCTGTGGACTTATTTATGCAGAGATGGTTAGTGATAAGGCAATATGTTATGACAATAAAAAGACTATTGATATGCTTTATATGGAAGATGTTGAACGTCCTATCACTCAACAAATATTTGGTAGTGATGTAGATAGTTTTGTAGAGGCGGCTAAATATATAGAGAAAAACATGAAGCCTGATATCATTGATATTAATATGGGTTGTCCTGTTCCTAAAGTGGCTTTAAGAGCACAAGCAGGTAGTGCTTTGCTTAAGAATCCTAGTAAGGTAAAAGAGATAGTTAGTGCCGTAGTTAATGCTGTTAATTGCCCTGTTACTGTTAAAATACGTAGTGGATGGGATGCTAATCATATAAATGCTGTAGAGATTGCAAAAATCTGTGAAGAAGCAGGTGCTAGTGCAATTTGTATCCATGGAAGAACTAGAAGTCAAGGTTATTCTGGTAAAGCGGATTGGAATATAATTCGTGATGTCAAAAATAGTGTTAAAATTCCAGTAATTGGTAATGGTGATGTTACTAGTCATGAGAAAGCGAAAGAGATGCTAGACTTTACGGGATGTGATGCAGTTATGATAGGAAGAGCTGCTTTAGGTAATCCTTGGCTTATTAGAAATACTGTTTTGTATTTAGAAGGAAAACCTTATACACTACCTACAACTACTGATAAAATAGATGTGTGTATTAAACATTTAAAGATGTTAAATGACTTAAAAAGTGAGAAACAGGCAGTACTTGAAATAAGAAGTCATGTAGGATGGTACTTAAAAGGTGTTAAAGGAAGTAATGATATTAAAAATAAAATTTATAAAATGACTAAGATATGTGATATACTACAAGTATTAGAAGAGTTTAAGGAGGAACTTTATGAAGAAGAAAAATGTTTATGATAAGATTAAAGAGGAAGAAGAGAAAATAAAAGAAGAGAATAAGGTAAAGAAGAGTCCTGATATTAAAGCAATGTTTAGTCAAAGAGTACTCGCTTATATAATAGATTTTGCAATTCTTTGGCTTATAACTTTTGTTATTACAATGTTTGTTCCTGTTAATGATACTGCTACTAAACTTTATGAAGAACAAAATAGAGTTATAGAGGGCTATGTTGAAGGAACTGTTTCTATGGAAGAGTATGTTAATCAGATAGTAGATTTAGGTTATGATATATCTAAACAGACTGTTATTGTTTCTATTGTTACTATTGTTATAAGTCTACTTTACTATGTTGTTTATCCATGTTATAATAATGGGCAGACTTTTGGTAAGAAGTTAATGAAAATAAGAATTAAGAAAACTAATGATACAGAACTATCTATGAATGATTTACTTATTAGAAGTATGATTAATAATAGTATTTTAGTTAATATTATTACAGTTGCTTTAGTTCTATTTTTAAGTAAAGATTTATTTTTAAGTACTAGTAGTTTACTTAGTAGTATTCAATATTTAGTACTTATTATTAGTTTGATAATGATAGCATTTACTAAGAATGCTCAAGGATTACACGATAAAATTGCTAAGACTGAAGTTGTAGTTGCAGATACAGTGAAGGAGGATGTTTTATGCACGAGCGAAAATTAACAGAACAAGAATTAGTTAGAAGAGATAAAGCTCTTAAGTTAAGAGAATTAGGGTATGATCCTTTTGGTAGTAGATATGATAGAAGTGATTATGCTAATGATGTGAAAGAAAAATATGCTACTGTTGATCATGATGAATTTGAAAATATGACTGATACAGTTAAAGTAGCTGGTAGAATTATGTTTATTAGAAAGATGGGTAA
>CALVIS010000107.1 GCA_944331805.1 uncultured Bacilli bacterium | reverse complement strand
TACTTCCTATTACAAAACGATTAATTAATTTGATAAGTAAATCTTCATGTTTCATAAAATACTTATTAACTTTTCTTATTTTTCTTTTAAGTTTTAACTTGTAATCTGGAAAAGTTAATGTTCTTTTACCACTACCATTACGAGTACCATCGGCAAAGAAATAGTCAAGTATTATATCTATAATCTTAGGTGGAACTTTTTCTTGTTCTAAGAACTTAGTAAAATTATAGATATATTCATTATGAACTGTATTACATTTACCCATTTTAATACTAATGGATTTCTTTACTTTGCCTACTTTAATCCAGATATCTTCTTTAGTTCTCTCAAAATTAACATAGGCACTTATTTTCATATCATTGTTAATATACGGAAAGTTAGCAAGAAGAAATTTTCTAAACATAAGATTTACTTCTCCTACTTTCTTACCATTAAGGTAGTTAAAGAAGTCCCATTCGTTGTCAAAACCGTAGTTCCGTTTAATATCATCACCTCCTATAATAATTATTTGCTATAAATTAAAAAATGCTCCAAAAATTTTCGAAGCATTATATTTTTAGTTTTTTAACAATTCTTTCTACTAATATTTCAAATAGTTTATATAGTTCGTGAGAGGCAAACATTAGGATAAAGGTTATAAATATCATTAAATAATCAAAATGGGTAATTGAGAAAAGTGTTGTTAAGTTCATAATACAATAAATGAACAAATAGAACATTAAGGCAAAGAGAATTAAACGAATTCTATTAAATGGTTGACATACTTTATATAAAAGGATAAATGATACATAGGCTGTTATTGTTAAAGATAAGGTTGATACTTTAGCATACGTCAAGCCTATAGCATTTCCAAATAGAGTTATGATGACGATATTTAGTACTATTACAAAAGCAGGAGGGGCCGCTTTTTTTAAGACGTTGACTAAGAAGTTCCCTTCTACTCTATCTTTATTAGGCTCTAAAGCTAGTATGAATGATGGTATTCCTATCGTTACAACACTAGATAGGGTAAGTTGAACAGGAATAAATGGGTATGATTCTTCTAAAAAAAGAAAGATAAAAGCAAGAAGTCCAGCATAGATTGTTTTAACTAAGAAAAGAGATGCTGAACGTTGTAAGTTATTTATACTTCTTCTTCCTTCTAAAACTACACTAGGCATAGAATCAAAGTTAGAATCTAATAAGACTAGTTGAGAAACACTTCTTGCTGCATCGGTTCCACTAGCCATAGCGATAGAACAGTCTGCTTCCTTTAAAGCAAGACAGTCATTAACTCCATCTCCTGTCATAGCAACAGTATTACCTGCATCTTTTAAGGCTTTAATTAAGATATGTTTTTCTTCCGGTTTAACTCTACCAAAAACATCATATTTTAAAGCTGAGTCTCTAATTTCTTCTTCACTATGTAAGGTAGATAAATCTATGGCTTTTAAGTTTTCCCCTACTTTAGCACGTTTTGCAATATTTAAAACGGTATTTTTATTATCACCTGAGATAATCTTAACTTTAACTCCTTGGTCTTTAAAATATTTTATGGTGGACTCGGCTTCTTTTCTAATCTTATCTTGAAGTAGAACATAACCTAATAACTTCTGCTTTTCATTTTTCTTATTATAATTACTATACTCTACAACTGCCACTACTCTTGATTCTGTTGTAAGACTATATACTTCTTCCTTATATTTCTTATAATCTTTTAAAAGAAATTCGGGAGCACCTATAAATATTGCTTTACCATTTTTCATTACAAGTCCAGAGCATTTAGTAGTAGAATTAAATGGTACAATCTTCTCATAATCTAAAGTGTTCTTATTATAAAAAGCATTCTTTAAAGCTTTGGCAGTAGGATTATCATCATCAATAATATGAACTATAGTTCCAAGTAAATCTTTTAACTCTACTTTAGACATTTCTTTATCTATAACATCTTTTACTTCCATAACACCTTCTGTAATAGTTCCTGTCTTATCAAGGCAAATTACATTTACTCTTGCAAGTGTTTCTATACAATATAAATCTTGAACAAGAACTTTTTTCTTTGATAGTCTTATAACACTAACGGCAAAGACTGTACTTGTTAATAATACTAAACCTTCTGGTATCATACCGATAAGAGCAGCGACAGTATTGACAACAGCATTTTCAAAGGTATTATTAGGAAGAAACATTTGTCTTGCGAATAAAAGTATTCCTAAAGGAACAATGACAAAAGAAATCGTCTTAACAATTTTATTTAAGCTTCTCATAATTTCACTAGATACTTCTTTAATATATTTAGTATCACTACTTATTTTAGCAGTATAATTATCATAACCAATATGCTCTACCTTACAAGTACAAGTACCACTTACAATAAAACTACCTGATAGAAGCATATCTCCTTCTTTTTTTAAAACATTCTCTTCTTCTCCTGTTATAAATGACTCATCTACTAGGACTTCTCCTTCTTTAATGATAGAGTCTACTACTATTTGATTACCACTAGTAAATTTAACAATATCATCAAGTACTACTTCATC
>CALVIS010000106.1 GCA_944331805.1 uncultured Bacilli bacterium | reverse complement strand
CTTAACATCTTAAATCTTTCTTTATTTTCTGTCGCTTCACTTAACTCTTTTAAAGCAAGTATCGCAGCACTACTTATTAAGAAGATTACACCAAGATATAGACCAATAAAAGTTACTAAAGCCCCTAGTCCTACACTACCTTCATAAATAGAAAGTCTTGTACTAGCACCTAATGTTGATTCAATATTTTCAAGAGCATCACTTTTACTTAATAATAAATTTTCTATCTCCTGTTTCTCATCATCGGTATCAGCTTTATAGTTAGCATATAAGTATTCTTTTTCGACTGTTAAATTACTAACAGCATCATCTGGTACAATAAATATTCCATCATTAACATGACTATTAGATATCTCTAAGAAACCATCCATACATTTATCATACTTAGGATAATAGGTTTTACCTGAAATAGTAATAGTCGCAGAAGCCTTTAAAGCCATATTTCTAACACTAACCATATTATCATAATCAGCGATAACTAAATATTCATCATCATCTAATGTATAAGTATCAAGTCCAAGTACTTTAGCCGCTTTATTATAATCACTTATTGTAACAATCTCTTCAACTGCATCATAAGTCATAAATGGATATTTCTTATATATTTCATTATAAGCACTACCTAAAGTATCTCTAACAGTAAGTTCATCTGTGGTATAAGTATTAATACTGACTATATCTTTATAATAGTTATTTACATCAAAACCTACACTATTTAAATCATCTTCTATGCTTTGATAAGAGTTATTTACCTGTCCTTCACTATAACCATACTCTTCTATAAACGCTCTTGGTATATCTCTAGTTTTAGCAAGTTCTATATCAACAGGTGCCAATTCTTTTAAGTTCGCTGTCATGGCATTTTTCATCGACATACAACTTGAAAAGACACAGATTGTTACAAAAAGCATTAAACATATGACTGTCATTGAAAAAACTGTAGTATTAATCTTGCTACTAAACTGTTTTATCGTAAAACTATTTAGTCCTTTATAATAAAACTTCTTAAAGTGTTGTAATACTCTTAAGACAAGTCCTGATAATGAGAAAAATAGTAAAAATGTTCCTAGGGCACCAAGACCTATAATCAAGAATATTCGCCATGTCTCTCTTAGATTATCTACACCAACAGTTACAGAATAATAAGAGTATCCTAGTATAGCAACGGCTACTATAAAGATAAATATACAAAGATATGGATTCTTTAACTTAACAGTTTCAGTCTTTTTATTAGCATTAATTAAATCTATTAACTTACAACGTGAGACACTAATCGTATTAAATATCATTACAAGTAAATACATTATACCAAAGTAAATTATCGTCTTAACAATTGCCTCAGTACTTATAACAAAGGTAAACTCTGTAAGGTCTGCTTCAAACATATTGGCAACGATAACACTCATAACTTGAGATAGTGCACAGCCTAGTAAGAGTCCTACTACTAATGATAATAAACCAATTAAGAATGTTTCAACTACTAGTATTTTAGATATTTTACCTTTACTCATACCAAGAGTCATATAAATACCAAACTCTTTATTTCTTCTTTTCATTAAAAATCTTGAAGCATAAATTATAAGAAAGCCTAGAACAAAAGAAACAAAGACAGAGACACCACTTAACATATTTAACATTAAGTCTATAATATCTCTAGTACTTTCTGATACTTTCATCATCGCTGTCTGACTGTCTATCGCATTAAAAACATAGAATATGGCAACACCAAGTACTAAAGTAAAAAAGTAAATGGCATAGTCACTAACACTCTTCTTAATATTTTTAAAAGCTAACTTAAAGAGCATCATTTAAATCCCCTCCTAAAAGGGTAACTACATCAATAATCTCATCAAAGAACTCTTTTCGACTCTTATCTCCCCTTATAATTTCATTAAAAACTTTACCATCTTTAATAAATATTACTCTTTTAGCATAACTAGCAGTAAAAGCATCATGAGTAACCATTAAAATAGTAGCATCTAACTCATCATTTAAGTAGTTAAAACTATCAAGTAACATCTTACTAGATTTAGAATCTAAGGCTCCAGTTGGTTCATCGGCAAGTATTAGTTTAGGCTCTGTAATAATGGCTCTAGCACTAGCAACTCTTTGTTTTTCACCACCACTCATTTGATATGGATATTTGTTTAAAATATGAGTTATACCTAGTTTTTTAGCCGTATCTTTAATAAGACTATCTATCTCTTTATAACCCTTATCTTGAATAGATAAAGCTAAGGCAATATTTTCATATGCAGTTAAGGTATCTAAAAGATTAAAGTCTTGAAAGATAAAACCTAACTCTTCCCTTCTAAACTTATTTAAGTCATTTCCTTTTAGTTTAGTAATATCAACCCCATTCATATAAATATGACCTGAAGTTACTCTATCAATAGTAGAAATACAGTTAAGTAAAGTAGTTTTACCACTACCAGATGAACCCATAATAGCGACAAACTCACCTTTACTTACTTCAAAAGAAATATTATTAATCGCTTTAGTTAAACCACTTCTTGACCCATAATACTTCTCAAT
>CALVIS010000105.1 GCA_944331805.1 uncultured Bacilli bacterium | reverse complement strand
AACTCGTGTTTAAAGTCATTACCTTCAATTTCATATATTACTTCAAAAGATTCTCTATCTTTATTTATCTTAAATGTTTTCATAGGAACAAAACCTGTTTGTTTTAAATCTTTTAGAAATACTTCAAAATTAGTTTTTTCGTTTTCCACAAATTTATAACTTAATATAGTATCTTCTGTTTCTCGTAGCATAATATTATCATCAAGAAAAATAGTTAGAACAGCTTTATTATCTTGATACTGAATTAAATTTTTCTTTTCATCAAAGGTTCCTTTACCTTCAAAAGGTAGTTCTTCATCTTTATTTTTAATTTTCGCTTTTATAAATACATCTTTCATAGAGATTCTCCTTTTTCTGCTAAGATTATAGCAAAAAACTATTAAAGTTACAACTTATTTGTTTGAACTTGGATTTTTTGGACATGATATATAAAGAAAGGATTTGATATGTTTATGAAAGTTTTAAAGAAGTGTTTGAAAATGTTTATAATTCTTATTGGACTTTTTATTGTGGGTAATGTATGTGTTTATACTTATGCTAAATTAAGTCCTAAGATAGAGATAAAGAATGCTAATAGTTTTATGTTGTTTGATAGTGATAATGAGGTTTTCTTTCAAGGAAGTGGTTCTAGGGAATGGATTAGTCTTGATGATATCTCTCCATATTTGATAGAAGCGACTATAAACACCGAAGATAAAAACTTTTATAAACATATTGGATTTGATTACTTAAGGATACTAAAGGCGATGGTTGTTAATATAACTAGTGGTACTACTAGTCAAGGTGCTAGTACTATTACCCAACAGTATGCTAAAAACTTATTTTTAGATTTTGATAAGACGTGGAAAAGAAAATGGGATGAGATGTGGTATACGATAGAAATAGAGTCTCATTATAGTAAAGATGAGATACTTGAGGGTTATTTAAATACAATAAACTATGGTCATGGTAAATATGGAATAGAGACTGCTAGCAAATATTACTTTGGGAAGAGTGCTAAAGATTTAACATTGGCAGAAGCGGCAATGCTTACTGGTATTCCTAAGTCTCCTAGTAATTATTCTCCTTTTGTTAATTTAGAGAAAGCGACAGAAAGACAACAGATGATATTAAAAAACATGTATGATGATGGGGTTATTAGTGAGGCGGAATATAATAAGGCTCTTGATGAAGAGTTGAAGTTTGTTGGAGAAGAGGAAGAGGACGAACTTGAGAGTGTTATGTATTATCAAGATGCTGTTATAGAAGAGTTAAAGAGTTTAAAAGAAATTCCTGAATCTTTTCTTGAGACAGGTGGACTTAAAGTATATACTAGTCTTGATATGGATGCTCAAAAGGAGTTAGAAGAAACTGTTAAAAATACAATGCCTGATAGCGACTTGGAAACTGCTAGTGTCATGGTTAATCCTAATAATGGGAGAGTTATCGCTTTAGTTGGTGGTAAAGACTATAGTAAATCGGAATTTAATAGGGCTGTTAATGCTAAAAGGCAGGTAGGTTCAACGATGAAAGCTTTTCTTTATTATGCGGCCTTAGAAAATGGGTTTACAGCATCTACTACTTTTACTAGTGAAGAGACTACTTTTACTTTTAATAATAATCAGTCCTATTCACCTCAGAACTATAATGGTACTTATGGTAATAAACCTATTTCTATGGCTACTGCAATCGCTTATTCGGAAAATATTTATGCTGTTAAGACTCATATGTTCTTAGGAGAAGATACACTTATTGATATGGCTAAAAGACTTGGTATTACTTCTAAACTTGATGAAGTTCCTTCTCTTGCTCTTGGTACTAGTGAGATTGGTATGTTAGAAATGGCTGGGGCCTACTCTGCTTTTGCAAATGAAGGATATAAAGTTACACCTCACTTTATTACGAAAGTTGTAGATAAAGAAGGTAATGTTTTGTATGAAGCTGATGAAGAGAAAGAACTTATTTTAAACTCTAGTTTAACTTTTATTTTAAGTAATCTATTAACGGCTACTTATGATGCTAATTTTATTGATTATAACTATCCTACCGCTGTTAATCTTGCTAGTAGAATGACTCATAAATATGCTTTAAAAAGTGGTACTACTAATACTGATAACTGGTATATTGGTTATAATAAAGATATTGTTACAGCGGTATGGTGTGGTTATGATGATGCTAGAGATTTGGAGTCTAGTGAATATAAATATGCACAAAATATTTGGCTTAATACAATGGAACTTTATATGAAAGATAAAGATGAGGCTTGGTATAGTCAACCTGAAAATGTGGTAGGAGTTTTAGTTAATCCAATTACGGGGAAACCTGCTGTTGATAGTGATGAGAAAAAAATAATTGAATACTATGTTAAAGGAACAGAACCTAGTGCAGATGATCCTGTTTTTGATGAGATTAGTGGAAATACTAGTAGTAATTAGTATAATTTAAAATTTTATTAATATAATTACTTTGAGAGGATGATTTGATGAATAATAATTTTGATACTTATCCTAATCAAAGTACTGATCCACCTTATCAAAACTTTGATTATGATTATAACCCTAATATGAATAATATTCC
>CALVIS010000104.1 GCA_944331805.1 uncultured Bacilli bacterium | reverse complement strand
TACCAATTATTAAGAACACTTATACAGGTATTAGTAATATAGATAGTAATATGATAGAGTCTGCAACTGGTATTGGATTAACTAAATGGCAAATACTTTATAAAATTCAAATACCTCTAGCATTACCAGTAATTATGGCAGGTATTAGAATAAGTGCTGTTACGGCGGTAGGACTAATGACAATGGCTGCCTTTATCGGAGGTGGAGGTCTAGGATATCTTGTCTTCTCAGGTATTAGAACTGTTAATAATTATCAAATACTAGCAGGAGCAATACCAGCATGTCTACTTGCTTTAGCAGTTGATTATATCATTGGTATAGTTGAAAAACTAGTAACTCCTATAAGTCTTCAAAAGGGTAGTGATTTAGATAAGAAACTATTAAAGAAAAAAAGATTCCATCAAAAGATTATCCTAGTAGTAACTGCTATTATCTTAGTCATAATCTTTGGTTATACATATTTTTCATCAAATAAAAATGACAATGCTATTGTCGTAGGTAGTAAAGATTTTACAGAACAAAATGTTCTTTGTTATATGGTAAGTGATGCGATTAAAGAAAAGACAGATTATGATGTAGTAGAAAATTGTAATTTAGGTGGTACTCAAGTATGTTTTGAAGCTCTAAAAAGAGGAGATATTGATTTATATATAGACTATACAGGTACTGTCTATGGAGATACTCTAAACTATGAGCCTATTACTGATATAGAAAAAGTTTATAATACTGTTAAGAATGATTTAAATAGTAAATATAATATTAAAGTATTAGATCAAATGGGCTTTAATAATACTTATACTCTTGCTGTTAAACAGGAAACTGCTAATCTTTATAACCTAAAGACAATGAGTGATTTATCACGAGTATCAAGTAATTTAGTAATTAGTCCAAGTCTTGAATTTATCAATAGAGAAGATGGACTAAATAGAGTAAGTAGTGTATATTCTTATAATTTTAAAGATATTATTGGAATAGATGGTAGTCCAAGATACACAGCTTTAATGAATAATGAAAGTGATGTAGTAGATGCCTTTGCAACAGATGGACTATTAAAGAAGTTTAATCTTGTAGTCTTAGAAGATGATAAAAATGCTTTTCCACCATATTATGCAATACCTCTTGTTAGAAGTGATACTTTAGAAGAATATCCAGAAATAGAAGAAGTATTAAGTGATCTTGGTAATAAGTTAAATAATGACATTATGAGTGAATTAAATTATAGAGTAGATGAACTAGGAGAAAATCCAAGAGATGTTGCAAGAGAATATCTTGATAGTATAGATTTTTAAACTTTGACAAATTATATACTTTTTGATATAATATAGCCAATTTCATTGAAGTGGGATTTAAAAATGAATAATAATGATTCAAAATTATTCTATGACTTTATTAGGTCGAATGGATTTAATCCTGAAAACTATTATCAAACTTTAGAGTTAGTTCAATCTGTACCTAATTCTATGTCACAATATTTAAGAGAATATAAGCAATTTCTATTATCTAGAAAAGTTACTTATAGTGAGTTAGAAGAATATGATATAAAAGGTGCTTTAGGTTATCTTGAAGCTGATGCGACAATAACAGTTCCTAAAACATTAGAAGCAGATGATTATTTTAGATATCATAGACCAAAGCTACCATATACACCTCATGGTTATATGTATCCAGATATTTCTGAATTTGATACAGGTGTCGTATTTATAGATGAATTTAGTCGTAATGAAGTATCAGAAATAATTAAACTATCATGTGCAAAGAACTTTCCTAACATGTTTATCGGTTTTGTAGCTGATAAAGATGATAAAAATGATAAAGCTTTGAGTTTTAAAGAAAATTCTCTTAAAAGATTAAGTGATATATTTTCTTATCATATGGTTCATGATACTGATAGTGAAAAAGGCAAAGAATTTTATCTAATGAAAAGAAAAAAATAAGAAACTTAAGGTATAAAAGGTATAAAAGTTAGTTGAAAATAAGATATATTTATGATATGATGAATATGTAAATAAAATTTACATATAAATAAAAAAGGGGATATCTAGCTTTGGAGTGTTAGGTACTATCCCATAAATTATTTTAAGTTAATAGTACCACTCTAAGGAGTAGGTACTAGTTTTATTATAATGAAATAAATCAGAATAATAAGAAGGATAATGATTAAACAAAGAAATTTTTCTATTTTTCTCATATCCATCTCCCCTTTCAACAGTATAAAATTATAAGTTAGAAAGGGATAGTACCTAAACAACTAGATATTCCATTAATAATGTAACATATATATTAAAATAAAACAATCGAACAAGATACATTTTTTTGTAGAAATTTTGTTTGTAATTATAAAGAAGGGAGAAGATTAACAATGAAAATAAAATATAATGTTTCTAATATAAAGTGTACTGGTTGCGAGAACAGAATAATGAACTCTTTAAAGATGATAAAAGGAGTTAAGAGTGTTTTAGCAGACCATAATAAAGGTGAAGTTATTGTAGAGTTGAAAAACGAAAAAGTAAGTGATGAAGTTAAAAAATTACTCAATAATCTAGATTTTCCTGTAAATAGCGAAGATATTATTAAATAAAAATACCTGGATAAATTAGTCCAAGTATTCTTTTATTCTGCTATAACTATTAACTAATACTTCTTCTATCCCTCTTTTACAATTAGCAGGGGAAGGAGAAGGTAATTTAAAAGCTTCTATCCCTACATCTTTAAGAAGATATTTATT
>CALVIS010000103.1 GCA_944331805.1 uncultured Bacilli bacterium | reverse complement strand
TTACAGGAACTATTATAGGTGCAGGTAGGGACTATGCTGTTGTTAAAGATAGTGATAACCGTATTTTCTTACTTTGGGCAGTATACCTTAATTATGTAGAGTTTAGAGAAGATATTACTTTAAGATAATTTACTCTTCTCTTTTTCTTTGCTATAATACTATTAAGGATGTGATACTAATGATTTATGCTATTATTGGGGGAATTATTGTATTAATTATTTTAATTTGTGTGATTATAGTCTTGGTTTATAAAAATAAATATAATTTTTTATATATTAAAGTGAAGGAAGCTGACAATAATTTAGATATCTTATTACAAAAGAAAGAAGAAATACTACTAAAAATAGTTCCTATTTTGGAAGAAGCTAAAATAAAAGATATTCCTGAAGTTATTAAATTGAAATCAAAAAGAATTAATCATCATGAGTTATATCAAGAGTTAATGAATATGACTAGTGAAATTTTAAAGTTAATAGATGATTATGAAGATAAGTTAGATTTTAAGAAGTTAGATTCTTTAGTTGATAAATTAAATGAAAATGAAAATGACTTAAGAGCCACTTTAAAATATTATAATGATAATGGTGAAGAAATAATTTATCTTTCTCATAAGTTTCCTACTAATTTAATTAAGACTTTTTCTCATTATCAAGATATAGAAACTTATAAAATAGAGAAAAGAGAACCTTTTGAAATATTAAAGCATTGAAATAAGTGTTAAAATGTAAGAAATTGTAGACATAAAAGTATGTCTCTTTTTTTATAATAACTTTAAGAAGTTGTTTTAGTCGTGTCATAAATATTTATATTTTTCCATTTATTACCAATTATCATGTATAAAAAAAGTTAATGATAATTGTATCAATAACTTTGGTAATTTTTTTATTTCAATACTTTTGTATAGCCTTGTTCTAATTTTATATTTGTCGCCTCATGAAACTGGTTTGAGATTAAATCAAAAAATTTATCTTTATCTTTGCTAACTAATGTATAAATTTCTTCAAATGTTTTATTAATAAATTCTTTTGGTGATAGTTCATCTATTTCTTCTTCTTTTAATCCTTTTTGAACTTCTAATTTATTAATAAAATTTCTTAATTCATTGATAACAGTTTGAATAAATATATTGTCTATATCCTCATTTTCTTTAGCAGTTAATTGTTCTAGTATATTTTGAATTTCCAGACTTAAAATATTATCATCATTAACTTTTGCAACTTGAAGTTCTTTTGTAGCAATTATAACTTTTTCTTGGTCTGGTGTACCATCTTCTTTTGTTATACTTTTCCATTTTATCGCTTCATATTTCAAATGTATGTTATCATCACTTAAAGCATTATCACTATTAAAATTCTTGTTTTTTGAAATTGTTAAGAAATGATGAATTCCTTCATCAGTACTACCTGTAAACATGATAGCAGATTTACATACATTTTTATTAAAATATTTAGTAAAATCCTTTTCATTTATATTATATGGTAGATATATATGGAATTCTTTGTTTATCTTTGCAAAACAAATTCCATTAAAGCGATGTAATTTATCTTTTATTTCTATATCATTTATTCCATAAATAACATTTCCAAATTCATTATAACAATATTTATCTTGTCTATCATTATATTTTATTAAATGCTGTAATCCATAAGTGTAATCTTGTTCAAAAGTATTACTATCTTTTATTTGATAAATTTTTGTTAATAGTGGTTGTTTTCCTGTTTTTCTTCCTTCTTTTATATTTTTCATATATCGTATAACAAATCTTGTATCTGCATTAATACCAAAACCAAAATAATTTTCTCTTTCTTTTTCAAAAATTAATTCATAATCATCTTTTATAAATGTTAATTGAGAAATTATTGGTATAGTTGAATTTGTATAATACAAGCTTTCTATTCTATAGTTAGGGTTAGTGATAATTACATTAATGAATTTTGTGCTACCACTATAGTTTAAAAGTCTTGCATTTTCTGTATATTGTGATGTAACTGTTGTGTTTTCTTTCTTATCTACTACTTTTATAGATGGCATATTATAATCAATTGATTCAATATCATAGTCTTCTAATCTAGTAGTATCTACAGAAATGTTAAAAAATTTTAGAACATCAACTATTGTTGCTTTTTCATCGGTCCTTTCTCCAATATATCTTTTATAAGTCCTTTTTATTGCTCTTTTTAAATATTCTTCTTTGTCATTATACATAATAGACCTCCCTTGCTATATATCTTAACATATTTTTATTAGTTGTGGTAAAGATTATGATATTTTTATAACAATATAAAAAACTAGTATGGTTATTACTAGTTATTCTATTTTCCAGTCTATTGGTTTTAGTCCTTTAGATATTAGAAAATTATTAGTCTTAGAAAATGGTTTGCTACCAAAGAATCCATTGTAAGCTGAAAGTGGTGAAGGATGTGCTGACTCTACAATATAGTGATTTTTGTTAGTTATTAACTTCTTTTTATTTCTTGCAAAACTTCCCCAAAGGATAAAAACTATAGGCTCCTCTTTTTTGTCTAATAGTTCTATTATCTTATCAGTAAATATTTCCCAGCCTTTATCTTTATGTGATGCTGCCATATTCGCTTCTACTGTCAATACGGCATTTAAAAGTAAGACTCCTTGGTCTGCCCAGGGAATAAGACTACTTGTTTCAGGAAAAGGTATTCCTAAGTCATCATTTAATTCTTTAAAGATATTTTGTAGTGAAGGTGGTTTTCTAATACCATT
>CALVIS010000102.1 GCA_944331805.1 uncultured Bacilli bacterium | reverse complement strand
AGGTAATCTGCTATAGAACTTAAATCTTTATTATTATAAGCTTTATGTAAAATATTATTCTTCTCCATTAATAAAAGGATAATTTCTTTTTCAGTATCTGTTGGTTTATTATAGTAGTTACTATAGTCTATACCCATATCATTCGCTTTATTCAAGATAGATTTCATTCTAATAGTATTATATAAAATGTATGGTCCTGTTTTTCCTTCTACATCAATAAATTTACTTGGTTCAAAGATATAGTCTGTTGTTCTATTAGGTAAGAAGTCAGCATATTTAATCGCAGCGATAGCGATTTTTTCAGAGATTTCTTCTTTATTATCAATATCTTTATTCATATGAGTAAGTATTTCTTCTTTAACGCTTTCTATTAAACTTTTTAAAGTAGCAGCATTACCATCTCTTGTTTTAAATGGTTTACCATCAGTTCCATTCATTGTTCCAAAACCATAATACTCTAAAACTGTATCTTTAGAGACAAGTCCTGTTTTATAGGATGCTCTAAATACTTGTTCAAAGTATAATCCTTGACGCATATCTACTATATACCATATTTCTTTAGGATTAAATCTTTTCATACGAGATGTGATGGTTGCAAGTTCCCTTGTAGCATAAAGAGTTGCACCATTACTTTTAATAACAACAAGTGGTGGCATAGGAGCTTTATCATCATCTTCTATTACTTCAACTATTTTAGCTCCTTCACTTTCTACGAGATATCCAGATTTTTCCATTGTATCAATAGTTTCTTTTATATAAGGAAAAGCATCACTTTCTCCTTCCCACAAATCAAAGTCTGTATTTAATTCTTTATAAATACTCTTTATATCTTTTGTAGATAGCTCTTTTATTTTATTCCAAAGAGCGACATAGCCTTTATTTTTATCTGATTCTAACTCGGCAGTTATTTCTCTAACCTTTTCCATTATCTCTTCATTTTCTTTTGCTTTTATACTTGCAGTAGGATAGATTTCTTCTAAATCTTCACCTGTTATAGGTAATTCATCCCAAGTAGTTTCTTTTTTCCACTAAAATAGTTAAGATTAGGATATCTTTCTTTTAGTTCATAGATTACCATTCCAGATTGACGACCAATGTCTCCAAAGTGGACATCAGAGATTACTTCTTTACCAAGATGTCTTGCTAGTCTTTTTAAAGCTTCACCAATATTTGCACTTCTTAGATGTCCTACATGAAGAGTTTTAGCGATATTCGCACCACCGTAGTCAATGATGATTCTATCACTAGCAAGTTTTTCCACATCTTTTGTAGAACTCTTAATAACTTTTTCCACATATTCTGTTAATAACTCATCTTTAAAGCTTAAGTTAATAAAACCTGCTCCTGCGATATTTATATCTTTGAAGTACCCTGTTTCTTCTAAACATTTAACTAGTTCTTCTGCGATATCTCTTGGCGATTTATGTAGGATTTTAGCAAGTTTCATGGCATCATTTATTTGATAGTCTCCTAATTCTTTTTTACTACTTGTTAATAGTTTTACTTCATCAATTGGAATATTATTTTCCTTAAACTTACTTAATATATCTTTTTCCACAGTATTTAAAAATTTCATTTTCTTGCTCCTTTCTCATTAGATTTTTGCACATCTTCTAATTTTTTTATTGCTCTTGGAAGTCCAACACTTGCTGCTAATTCCAAATAATAGTCTGCTAATTCTAAATTTTGTTCTGTACCTCTACCCTCACGATAGAAGTTAGCTCCTAAATCATATATGGCTGCTAAATGTCCTTGCATTGCACATTCATTGATTAATTGAAAAGCTGTTTTGTAATCTTTTTCTACATCTCCAAAACCAAAATAATAATATGCTCCTAAACAGAACTTAGAAAATGCTTGGACCTTTGGATTTTCTTTTTCTTCTTCTATTTCTTGTATTAATTTATCGTAGGCATTAACAAATAATTGATAGGATTTGTCTTTATTTTGTTCTACCCCATCTCCAAACTGATAGCAGGCTGCTAGGCCATAAATACATTTTGGGTCATTCATTTCTGCACCTTTTTCATACCATTCAACAGCTTTAGTTAAATCTTGTGATAGCCCATTTTCCGCACTATCATAACTTCTAGCGACTATATAGCAAGATAGTTTATCTCCATCATTAGCTTTTTCTATCAATTCCTCTATATTAAATAGCATTGGTTTTATTTCCATTAACTCTCACCTCTTTTATAATAAATCATTTTTGTCTTTTAAGCTCCCTAACACTCCAGTTAGAGTTTATACATTCCTTTTCATAAAAATTTCTTTCATCTATATTTTCAATGCTTAATAGTTCACAATAGTGTGACCAGCTTAATTTTCCAGACAGTGTCTGGAATTTTGGATATGTTATATAAAATCTACGCATATTAAATAAATTACTAACTGAAAAACCAGAACCTAATATTTTTCTTAATTCTTTTGATAGTTCTTTCATTACTTGTTTCCCATATTCAGCTTTTATATTACCGTTTTGTTCGTTTTCTACTATTATTTTTCCAACGTTCCAATATGCTAGTAACATTGTATTATTTACTTCATAAGCAACTTTTTGTCTACTACTTACAATTACTTCTTTTATATCTTCTATTATTTTTTTATTAAATGTTAAACTTTGCATAAGTAATTCCTCCTAATCCTAGAAATATTACAATATCCTCCATTCTACCTTAAACTCGTGTTTAAAGTCATTACCTTCAATTTCATATATTACTTCAAAAGATTCTCTATCTTTATTTATCTTAAATGT
>CALVIS010000101.1 GCA_944331805.1 uncultured Bacilli bacterium | reverse complement strand
TTATAAGAGTATGAATATAGTTTTAATATTTCCATATAGTATTAATAAATATATAAATGTTTCTTCTTTTCAAAGTGATATGAAGATTAACTATTTAGAAGATTTTTTTACTAGTCTTGTTGAATATAGATATTCTAATGATTTAAGTTCAATAAAAGATGATAAATTAGTTGATTTTCTTGATGAATATATAGATGTGAAAAAAGATGATATTATGTCTTATCAAGAACAAAAGAAAAAATGTTTAGATGAGTATGTTGAATTAAAAAAAGAAGAAAAAATAAGAGATTTATTTAATGTTGATAAATATGCTCTAATTAATAAAGTTAAAGATTTTATTAATGAAAATTATGATACTAATTTAGAGATTTTTTGTGATGTTAATGAAGGAAGACAGTATTCTGATAGTCAATATTATTATCTTGATTATTATAGGACTATAGGTTTAAAAGATGATGATAATATAGTTTTTAAAATAAAAGAGCTATCATATACTGCAAAAGATGATGAGGATGCATATCGACCTATATTTTGTTATAGAGAAAGTGAATGTATAGATAAAAATATTAATGTTTATTATTTAGAATTATTAATGACAGAATTATCTATTAAGTATCCTAGGCTACATGATTATTTTGATGATTTAGATGAAAAATATAGAGAGTTGTTAAAAGATAGTTCTGATATTATTGATAGTGAAAAAATAAAAAAATTAGTTGGTTAAACCTTCTAATTTTTTACATAGATTTTAAATTTATGGAATTGTCCAATTGATCCATAGTTTTCAGTTATGAAATCATATATTTTTTTACTTGCTTGAGTTTTTAACATTTCATTAGTAGTATCAGGAAATTCATAGTATATGACTAAAATACTTCCTTTTTTTAAATCTTTTATTTTATCTATCATTTTCTCTTCACCATTATAACCCATGTTTCCTTTAAGAGTTAAATCATATTCTGTAATTGGTAAATCTAATGTTAATTTGTATAAGTATGATTCCATTACAAAGAAATATACATTATCATATTTTCCTTTAAAATAATTTTCTAAAGCATCAATATCAGACATATACTCATCTTGTAAATAGCGATATTTAAATAAGTTATTATCATATCTAGGATTACATAGAGCATAATTAATTATTAAAGAGAAAATTGGTATTAATATAAAAATAGGGGAGAATTTAGTTATGATATTATTTACTTTAGGATATTTTTTAAGTAGGTAATATACTAGAGGAATAATAGCAGATAAAGTGTGGCTTATATTAAATAGAGGATAAGCCATTATCATAAAAACTAAAACATATAAAAGTTCAAAATCTTTTGTTTTTATATATTCTCTTATAATATAAATAACTATTAGTACTACTATAATTGTTATTATATTAAAGTTTCCATTTCCATTAGAAAAGTCTAATAGACCTAGAAAGGCATAGTTTATATAATCATATAGAGTATTATTTAAATAGAAATATCCTATTACTATGAGATTTGTTATAATAACAGGAATTATTCTTTTAATAATTTTTTTAGGTTTCTTTAGGTAATAAAGAGTGGGAAGAGCAAGGAATATTCCAATACTAGATTTTGTTAAGAAAGCAAGACTTATTACGAGACCTATTAAATAATCATTTCTTTTATGCTTTTCTAAATATATTAATAGAAATGCAAAGAAGACTATTAGGGTATTATAACCTGGGGAGGTATCGAATAGATAATAGATAAAAAAGGGAATAATAATTTTTTTATCTAATTTGTATACTACTATTAAAGTTAATAGTGCATAAAAGGAATTTATAATATAGAAGATAATTATGTTATTTCCTAGTATTTTTAGGAGTAGTCCTGTTAGAGCAGGATAAAATGGTGTTATTACCATATTAAAGTCTCTATACATAATTAGTCCATCGCTAACATTTTTGCTAAAACCATAATTCCACATTAAATCTAAGTCTATAGGTCTATAAAAATTATATATAAAAATTAGTATATAAAAGAATGTAAATAGAATGATTGCTTTTTTATTCTTTTTTAGTACTGCTAACATAAATATCTCTCCAATTCTTATATATAGTATATCAAAAATATTTTGAAAGAAAATGATTGACTTTAAGAGGGAACACTGCTATAATTTTAATCGGTACATTTTATATCCCCACTAAGACTTAAACTGTGGGAAAGTTTGAGTTATTTAGTAAAGGAGAAAAATTATGAAAAGTTATATGCAAAAGAAAGAAACAGTAGAGCGTAAATGGTACGTTATTGATGCTGAAGGAAAAACTTTAGGTCGTGTGGCTAGTAAAGCTGCTCATATCTTACGTGGTAAGCATAAAGCTACTTATACACCTCATATTGATTGTGGTGACTATGTAATTATTGTTAATGCTTCTAAAGTTTTACTTACTGGTAATAAGTTAGAAGATAAGAAGTATTACAGTCATTCAGGGTATCCAGGTGGACTAAGAACTAGAACTGCTAAGGAAATGATCGAGAAGTATCCTGAAGAAATGGTTGAAAAGGCTGTTAAAGGAATGTTACCAAAGAATCGTTTAGGTAGAGCGATGTATAAGAAATTATTTGTTTATGCAGGTAGTGACCATAAACATATGGCTCAAAAACCTAGCGAGATGGATGTATAGGGAGGTTTATTATGGCAGATAAGAAAAAAGTATATACTGGAACTGGTAGAAGAAAGACTAGTGTTGCAAGAGTAAGACTTACAGCAGGAACTGGCAAAATTACTATCAATGGTCGTGATGTTAATGAATATTTCCCATATCCAACTTTAGTTATGGATTTAACTCAACCACT
>CALVIS010000100.1 GCA_944331805.1 uncultured Bacilli bacterium | reverse complement strand
ACTATCTAATAAATTACATTTATCTATAGGAATTAAATTATTAGTCTCTTCTTCATAATAACCTAACTTATCTTCCTTAATATGAAAAGTTACTTTATTACGATAATTATAACATTTAGTAGGAATTATCTCTAAAGAGTCTAAATTATAATTTGTATATTTAGAGAAAATATTCTTAACAGTATTCTTTTTATACTCTAACTGTTCATCATAAGTTAAATGTCCTATCTGACAACCTCCACAAGTTTGATAATAAGGACAATATTTTACTTTAAGAAAATCACATCTTTTACCTATAGAATAATTTTTCTTATCTTTTACTAATTTAATAGAAACTTCTTCCCCTAGTTTTACTTTAGGTATAAATACTACTTTATTATCAACTTTGGCAATTCCTCTTCCCATATGGTCATAATCTATTATTTTAACTAACATAAACTTCACCTACTAATAGATTACTACAAAATCTATAAATGGAAAAGCTTTTTAATATCGCTTGACACCCAAGAAAATATGCTATATCATAATTACACAAAGAGGAGAGAAAAATATGTTTGAAAGAAATAATATTGATGATTTATTTTTAGCAAGTATCACTGTTTTATATCCTGATAATGATATAGTAACTGATAATGTTGGTGGTCTTTTAAAATTGAGTAGAGCAGGATATGGATACTCAACAATTTTAAAAAAAGAAGGAGAAAAATACATTGATTTAAATGATACTAAAAGAGAAATAACTACCACTAGAGATCCATTAAAAACTAGTTATACAATAGATTATATGGAACCATTAAGTAAATATTATGACGGTGATGGAAAAAGAAAACAAATTTTTAGTAATAGACAAGCGATTAAAATAGCAGAAACATATTATGATGAATTTGATAAAGATGAAAAAGAAGCACAAAAAGTAAGAATTTATAAATAATAGAGGTTAAATGCCTCTTTTTTGTTTTAATAATATTTTTTATTTTGGTAATACTAAAAACAAAATGTAATGTTTATATAAGAGATTTTTAAACACAAAAAAAGCTTGATTTTCACCGGTTTTTATCATATAATGATAAAAAGAGGTGGAAATATGATAATAACAAGTGATATAGCAAAACAATATTTAGCAAAATATTCTAATAAGAATACTAGATTATCTAGAGATGTTAGAGATGGAAAACTAATCAAGATAAGAAATGGTTTATATGAAACAGAGGCAAATACTCCCGGACATTTACTTGCAGGTAGTATTTATGGTCCATCATACATATCTTTTGAATATGCACTTTCCTATTATGGATTAATTCCTGAAAGAGTGACTACTATAACTTGTGCTACTTTTAATAAGAGAAAGAAAAAAAAATATGATACTCCATTTGGTACATTTACTTATAGAGATGTTCCATTATTAGCATATCCAGAAGAGATAATTTTAAAAGAAGAAAATAATTATTCATATCAAATAGCAACTCCTGAAAAAGCTTTATGCGATAAATTATATACATTAAAATCATTAAAAAATTATTCTAATTTAGAAAAGATGTTATTTGAAGATTTACGAATAGATATAGAAGAGTTTAAAACCTTAAACACTGAAAAAATAGAAAAACTAAGTAATTTATATCATTCAAGAAATATAGTATTACTTGCTAAATATAAAAGGAGGAAAAATGATGAATAATATAATAGAACAAATGCTTTCAAAATATGAAATAAAAAATGTTACTGATGAAATAAATGCTTTAAAAGAAATTATTCAAGAAATAGTATTATTAGGATTATCTAGGAGTGGATTTTTTGATAAGGTAGCATTTTATGGAGGAACTGCTTTAAGAATTTTTTATAAGTTAGATAGATTTTCAGAAGATTTAGATTTTGCCCTAATCTCCCCTAATAAAGATTTTGATTTAAGTAAATATTTTAGTTATATAGAAAAAGAACTTAAAGCCTATGGATTAAATATGGAAGTTAATACTAAACAAAAAAGTATATCTTCTAATATAACTTCAGCCTTTGTAAAAGGTGATACATTAGAACATATCTTAAAATTTTTTCCTAATGAAGAAAGCCATAATTATGATCATATCTTAAAAAAAATTAAAATAAAATTCGAAGTTGATATTAACCCACCAGACAGTGCTACTTATGAAGACGTGTATAAATTACTACCAAGTCCACATCAAATTAAACTATATGATAAAGAATCTTTATTTGCTAGTAAAATTCATGCTATTCTATGTAGGAACTGGAAAACAAGAACTAAAGGAAGAGATTTATACGACTATATATTTTTTCTAGCCAATAATACAAGTGTTAATTTAAAACTTTTAAAGAATAAATTAATTGCATCAAATTATATAGATGCTAATAGTAAATTTGATATAAATATACTAAAAGAATTATTAATTAAGAAATTTGAAATAATTGATTATGAAGAAGCAAAAGAAGATGTAATACCATTTATTAAAAATGTAGAAAGTTTAACTATGTGGAATAGAGATTTTTTTATCAGTATTACTGAAAAACTAAATTAAGTAAAATTTCATGGAGAAGAACAGATTAAAAGTTCTTCTTTTATTTTATAAAATTTATTATTTTGGTAATACTAAAAGTGAAATGAGGTGAACTTATGCTTGCAGATGAGATAAAAAAAGCTTTTGGAAGCTCCACTGATTTAATAGTTAGACCTTTTATTATCGATAATAGAGAAATTACTTTAGTCATGAGTGAAGTTTTAGGTAGTTCGAGTTATGTTAATGATTTTATTTTAAGACGTCTTTTAACTATCAAGTTTCAAAGTGATGATATAGGAAGTGAACTTCTTAACTTTAT
>CALVIS010000099.1 GCA_944331805.1 uncultured Bacilli bacterium | reverse complement strand
TTTTGCATCATTTGCAGTTTTGATTTGTGCTCTTTTTAATTTAGATATCACCTAATTTTAGTTTTCGAACAACTCTAATAAATGAATTTTGTAAAAATGAATATAGTAATTATGTTTATGTTAATTTATTTGAAAATACTAATGTAATAGAGTTATATAATTCTAATTTGACATCAATTGAAAAGTTTAATAGACTAAAGCTATTACTAGATTTTGATTTTGAAAATGAAGATACTATTCTTTTCATTGATGAAATACAGGAAAGTGAAAAATTAATAGCAGAGCTTAAATATTTTTGTGAAAACCACAATAATGTTAGAATAATCTGTGCTGGGAGTCTTTTAGGAGTAAAATTAAAAAGATCAAAATTTTCTTTTCCAGTAGGCAAAGTAAAAATGTTAAATATGTATCCAATGGACTTTGAAGAATTTTTAGTTGCTATGAATCAAGAAATGTTAATAGATCTTATTAAAGATTGTTATAAAAATAATAAGCAAATAACATCTCCGATTCATGAGAAAGCTTTAAATCTATATAGAATATATTTAATAACAGGTGGTATGCCTGAAAGTGTTAATAATATGGTTAAGACTAATGGCGATTATATTAAATATGATAAAACTATTTTAACTGATATTGTTAGTTCATATTTTAAAGATATGGATAAATATGTTACTAATGAAAGTGAAGCTTTAAGGATAAATAGAGTATATGATTCCCTACCATCTCAATTATCTAATATTTCTAATAAGTTTCAATATTCTAATGTATCTAAAGATGCTAGAGCGAGAGAATATGCTACTGCTATTGATTGGTTAGAAGCTAGTAATATGGTTTTGTGCTGTAAAGCTATTAAAACTCCTGAAATACCTCTTGAAGGCTTTGTAGATGTTGATACTTTTAAATTATATTTAAGTGATGTAGGTATACTTAATAATATTTTAAAATTAAATATAGAAGATATTTTAAACGATAATATATCACTATATAAAGGTGTAATAGCAGAAAACTTTGTTGCTAATCAATTAGTATGTAATGGATTTGATTTGTATTATTATAGAAGTAATAATACAAGTAAAGTTGATTTTCTTCTATATACAAAAGATGGGATTATACCAGTAGAAGTAAAGGCTGGAAATGCTACTCAATCTAAAAGTTTAAAATTATATATAGAGAAATATAACCCAAAATATGCAATTAGAATAAGTACTAAAGATTTTGGATATGATCCTAAAACTAATATTAAGTCTATACCTTTATATGCAACATTTTTAATAAAAGGTGATGATTAAATGAACTATAATTTAGAATGTGAAAAGATATTAGATAGCATTGATTTAAATAATAAACCATCTTTATTATTACATGCTTGTTGTGCTCCTTGTTCATCATCAGTCTTAGAGAAAATATCAGAATACTTTGATATAACAATTTTATTTTATAATCCAAATATCACTGATTATAAAGAGTATCTTAAAAGAAAAGAAGAGTTAGAAAAATTTATTAAACTAGTAGGTTATAATATTAAATTATTAGATTGTAATTATGATAAAGAGAAATTTTTAGAAATATCTCGTGGTTTAGAAGATTTAACTGAAGGAGATATTAGATGTTATAAATGTTATAAGTTAAGATTAGAAGAGACTGCAAGAATCGCTAGGGAACATAACTTTGATTACTTTACAACAACACTATCTATTAGTCCTTATAAGAATAGTAAATGGTTAAATGAAATAGGGGGAGAGTTATCTAAAAAATATAATATTAATTATTTATATGCAGACTTTAAAAAGAAAAATGGTTATAAAAGAAGTATAGAACTATCTCATATCTATAATCTATATAGACAAGATTATTGTGGCTGTATTTATTCTAAAGTAGAACGTCTTAAACACCTTCAAGATCAAAACTAGGTATAAATGATTCACTACAAGTACCACCTTCTTGCATATAAGCATTTTTAATACCTAAATCTATTGCATAATCTATTACTTCATTATATTCATCTTCACTAATAGTTTTATTTAAGTATGGATAATCTTTAATATAATTAACTGGTGTATACTGATTCATAATACTAAGATAGATATTATCTTGGTATTTTTTATATAAATAATCTATTATTTTCTTAGTATCATCACTCTTAGTAGGTAAGACTAAACATCTAACGATAATACCTTTAGTCATTAGACCATTATCATTAAATTTATTTTTACCTGTTTGTCTATACATTTCTTCTAATGCTTTAGAAGCTACTTCAAAATAATTGGTACACTTAGATAATTCTTTACCTAACTTATCATCAAAATACTTAAAGTCTGTTAAATAAATATCAATATAACCATCTAATAGTTTTATAGTCTCTACACTTTCATAACCACTAGTATTATAAACTATGGGAATAGATAATCCCTTACCTCTAGCTAGTTTAATCGCTTCTATAATACTAGATACATAGTGAGTAGGAGTAACTAAATTAATATTGTTAGCATGCTTTTCTTCTAACTCTAACATCATTTCAGAAAGTCTTTCTATAGAGACTTCTTTACCAAAACCATCAGTAGATATCTCTCTATTCTGACAATAACAACACTTTAAATTACAATTACTAAAGAAGATAGTACCACTACCATTAGTACCAGATATAGAAGGTTCTTCAAAATAGTGTAGGGCACTTCTTGCAACCTTAACTTTATCAGTCGCTTTACAATATCCTAAAGTTTTAGTCCTATCTATTAAACACTTTCTTGGACATAAATTACATTTTTTATATAAATCTATCATAGTTACCTCATTTCCTTTTTATAGAATAAAAATTTCACAACTCTATAAGAATTGTGAAAGGAAATTTAAGAAAGATTTCTTAATTTCATCATTG
>CALVIS010000098.1 GCA_944331805.1 uncultured Bacilli bacterium | reverse complement strand
AGTAATAAAAAACTATATAGATTAGGTCTTGTTTCAATGCTTGCTATTATTATGCATAATATTCCTGAAGGAGTTGCAACTTTTCTTTCTAGTTCTACTAATATGAGTTTAGGACTATCTTTGGCTCTTGCTATTAGTTTTCATAATATCCCAGAAGGAATAAGTATAGCGATTCCTATATACTTTAGTACTAAATCTAGACTTAAAGCTTTTCTTTATACTTTAATATCAGGCTTATCAGAACCTTTAGGAGCGATACTTGCTTATCTATTTTTATCTAATATTATTAATAACTTTATTATGAGTATAATTCTATCTATAATTGCAGGGATTATGATACATATTAGTATTTATGAATTATTAACTGAGTCTTTAAGTTATAAAAAAAGAAAACTAACCTTTATCTTTTTTAGTATAGGTTTTATCTTTATGTTAATATCTCACTTCTTATTAGGTTAATTTTTCACTTCTAATTGATTAACACTAATTTTTATTGTACAATAGAAATATGAAAAAAATATTAATTAGTTTAATTCATCTTTATCAAAAGATGCCATTAGCAAGTCATGGGGCTTGTCATTTTTATCCTACTTGTTCTAATTATACTATTGAAGCGATAGAAGAATATGGTTCTATAAAGGGACTTTTTCTTGGCTTTAAAAGAATACTTAGATGTCACCCTGGAGCAAGGTTTGGATATGACCCAGTTATTAGAGAGGAGAAAAAGAATGAAAAGAAGTGTTAAAAATTTAGGTAAGATTGCTTTTCTTGGTATAGCAATTTTATTAACTACTACAGGTTGTAAAAGTGATGATATGGAGGATATTGAGATAGTTACTACTAATTATCCTAATGAATATATTATAGAAAGGCTTTATGGAGAGCATGCTAAAGTTAGTAATATCTATCCTGATGGAGTTGATACTAGTGATTATAAATTTACTAATAAGCAAAAAAGAGATTTCGCTAGTAAAGACTTATTTATCTATACAGGATTAGTTGATAGAGAAAGAAAGTTAGCAGTTGACTTGTTAGATTATAATGAAAATTTAAAGATAATAGATAGCTCTTATGTTCTTGATAATGACTATAATATGGAAGAAGTATGGTTAGACCCATCATTTATGCTTATGATGAGTCAGAATGTAAGACTTGGATTAAAAGAATATATAGAAAATAATTATTTAAAAGAAGAAATAGATAAAAATTATGAAGAGTTAAAAGTTGATATTTCAGAACTTGATGCTGATATTAGACTTGCTGTTGAAAGTGCTCCTTATAAGACTATAGTTGCAACTGATAATAATTATAAATTCTTAGAAAAATATGGAGTTAAAGTTTATATATTAAATGATGATACTAGTGAAAAAGATTTAGTTGAAATAAATGATTTAGTAGAAAATGGTGATATTACAAAAATATTTAGTTATGAAGATGTTAAGACTACTAATAATGTTCAAAATCTAATTAATACTTATCCTAATAGTTTAGAGGTCATTAATTCTAATAGAATAATAGTTTTGAATGATGACCAAAGAGAAACAGAAACTGATTATTTAACTCTTATGAATCAGAACTTAGATAATATTAGAGAAGAGTTATATCATAGTAATAGTTAAAGAGACCAAATTTAAGGTCTCTTTAATTTTCTATTCTAAGGCAATCTGGAATGGATTTTGTAGGGTGCCATCTCCTCCAGTTATGATGACATTTTGTTTTAGATTGAAGGCTGGTTTTATGCCATATTCTATATTAGTATTATTATAATTTACATTACCATTACTATATATGCTTCTTAAAGAAGTGTTACTATATGCTGTTAAAGGCCAATAATCAGCATTATTACTGATAATATCAAACTGTCCTGCCATTAATTCTCCTAACCTTAATAATCCTACTTTTGAAGTAGTTGTATTTGATGTTATAGTACTACTTGTTTCATCTGTGTATTTAGCTAATTTGTAATTTTGACCAGAACTTACTGTACCTAAATACCAAGTAGTATTTTCATCTATCATATTAACTTGTTCTTCTGTTAAAAATCCTGTACTTGGATTTAAATAATCATTATTTAAGAAAGATCCTATAGTATTACTACTTGAAAATGTTGTAGTATCTCCAAAACTCGTTGTTTTATATGCCCCGGAATCTTTCAAAGGTTTGGCACTAGTTATCTTAGTTAAGCCTTCTGTTTCGTGACTTACAATTCTATATAAATTATTTTCATCATTTCCAAAACTTATGTATTCTCCACTATATCTTGTATTTAACTTTGTACCATTTAAGTTAATATCATTATCTTCTTCTAATCGATATGGATTATTTTTACTGCCATCTCCATTAACCACTTTTACATTTCTTTTTAAATTAATAGTTGGTCTTATACCATAAGCATGAGTAACAGAATATGGAATAGCAGCACCATTTTGACTAATATATAATACTTGAGATGCATCATAAGGAGTTATAGTCCACCAAAATAAACTGTTATTTAAATAGCTATTATTATATGTGCTCTCTTTAAAAGTTGTTTGGTACTCATACATATTAAGCAATCCTACTGCAGCTGTTACAGTTGTTGTACCATTCGGTCTTATTATACTTCCTAATGCACTATTATCCATTGTGGTATCCCATATAGCCTCTTTTACTATAAAGTTTTCATAATCTCTTAAATTACCTAAAAATCCGTCTATACTTGTATCATTTAACCACTTTTCTATATGACTATCAGCGAAGGAAGAATTTCCATTATTATAAGGAACTGCTGATATATTCCACTCTGTTACTAATTTAGTTGTCTTTGCTTTATTGTTTACAAGCACCGCTCTCCATAACTTACCACTATACCAGATATAATTATTAGGTTCATTTCCTCATCCTATGGTTAGTTAAGTTATCTAAAATTAAGGAAGATATAACTATTGAGATATTGCAAACAGAGATTTCAAC
>CALVIS010000097.1 GCA_944331805.1 uncultured Bacilli bacterium | reverse complement strand
TAACTATACAAGCTCATAGATTTTCAAGTAGTGCTTTAAGAAAAATAGAAGAATCAGGAAGTAAAGCCGAGGTGATCTAAGATGCCTCTATTGAAGCAATTATTTAAGCCCACAAATAGAGATTTATTAAAAAGAATTGGTTTTACTTTAGTAGCATTAGCAATATTTATAATAGGAACAACAATTCAAGTTCCAGGAACTGAAAGTATTACTAAAAACCTAGGATTCCTAGAATTAGTTAATACTATGGGTGGTGGAGCTTTACAAAACTTTTCAATCTTTGCTTTAGGTGTTATGCCTTATATTACAGCAACGATTGTTATGCAACTATTAGGAGAGCTAATTCCTTATTTCCAAGAATTAAATAAACAAGGACATGTAGGTAGACAAAAAATAAATACCTATTCAAGATATATGGGAATACTATTTGCACTTTTACAAGGTTATGCCTTCTCATTTATGTTCTTAGGTAGAACTGCAAGTGCTAGTGAATACTTATATATATCAGTAGTACTAACAGCAGGAACAGCTTTTCTACTTTGGTTAGGAGACCAAATTACAAGAAAAGGTATCGGTAATGGTTTAAGTTTAATCATTATGGCAGGTATTATTGCCACACTACCACAAATGTTTATTGATGCTTTCCAAGGATTAGTAGTCTTTGATGGAACAGCACAACAAATAACATTAGGAGTAGTTAAGTTCATTTTATTCGCTATAATATACTTTGCTATTATCGTTGGTGTAATCTTTGTTCAAATGGCAGAGAGAAAAGTTCCAATTCAATATGCTAATAAATCAACAGCATATGGAGGTAATTCTTCATATGTACCAATTAAAGTAAATACCGCTGGGGTTGTACCTGTGATATTTGCATCAAGTCTAATGGCAATTCCCGGAATTATCGCGGGCTTAATAAATAATGAAAGCTTTAGTCTTTTTGTTAGTAACTATCTAACATATACAACACCTGTAGGATTTATAATCTATGTAATATTTATATTCCTATTTGGATTTGTATATACTTATATGGTTTTCAAACCAGAAGACTTTGCTAAAAATCTTCAAGAAAGTGGAGGTTACATTCCAGGAATTAGACCAGGTAATGAAACTAAAACTTACTTGTCAAAAGTATTAACAAGAATAACTTGTCTAGGTTCAGTTTTCTTAGCAATTATCGTAGCCTTACCAATAATATTCTCTAGACTTACAAGCTTACCAACAAGTGTTAGTATTGGAGGTACAGGTTTACTAATTGTTGTAGGAGTTGCCCTAGAAACTTATAAACAAATAGAAGGAAGTCTTCTTTCTAGAAATTATAAGAAGGGTTATAGTAGAAGATGAAAAATATAATTTTTATCGCCCCACCTGCTGCAGGTAAGGGGACCCAAAGTGCTATTTTAGAAAAGAAATATAACCTACCACATATCTCAACAGGAGACATCTTAAGAGAAGAATCTAAAAAAGATAGTGAGTTAGGTAGATATATTTCTGAAGTATTAAGTAGTGGAGGCTTAGTAAAAGATGAAGTTACTTATGAACTTCTAAGAAATCGTTTATCACAAGATGACTGTAAAAATGGTTATATCTTAGATGGTTTTCCAAGAAACATAGAGCAAGCCTATAAATATGATGAGATACTTAATAGTCTTAATCAAGAACTAGGCTATGTCATTCAGTTAGATATTTCTGAAGAAATACTTGAGAAAAGAATAACTGGAAGAAGAATCTGTGAAGACTGTGGAAGTGTTTATAACATAAATTCCGATAATGAGAAACCTAAACAAGAGTCAATCTGTGATAAATGTAATGGTAAATTATATCAAAGAAACGATGATAACATAACTTCATTTAAGAATAGATATAATTTATATATAGAAAAAACTAAACCACTACTTGACTATTATGCCAAAAAAGGTATATTATATGTAATCAATGGAAATGACTCAGTTGAGGAAGTTTCTAAAAGAATAGATGCCGTTTTAAAAAAGGGGATGTAAAGAATGATTACTTTAAAAAGTAAAAGAGAAATTGAGTTATTAAAAGAAGCTGGACATATTGTCTATCTTACTCATCAGTATTTACGTCCCCATATTAAAGCTGGTATCAAAACAAAAGAGTTAGACCGACTTGCCGAAGAATTCATAAGAAGTAAAGGAGCGACACCATCATTTAAAGGTTATGAAGGATTTCCTTCTACACTTTGTATAAGTATTAATGATGAGGTTGTTCATGGCTTTCCAAGTGATAGAGTTCTACAAGATGGTGATATAATATCAATAGATATTGGCGCTTGTTATAAAGGTTATCATGGCGATTCAGCTTGGACTTACACCGTAGGTGAAGTAAGTGATGATGCTAAATACCTATTAGAACATACAGAAAAAGCATTATATGAAGGTATTAAACAAGCGAAAGTCGGTAATAGAATCGGCGATATCGGTTATGCCATAGAAAAATATGCAACTGAACATAACTTAGGTGTCGTAAAAGAGTTAGTAGGACATGGGGTAGGAACCAGTGTTCATGAATCCCCAGATGTTCCAAACTATGGTACTAAAGGAACAGGACCTAAAATTAGAGATGGCATGGTTATTGCCATTGAACCAATGTTAACTTTAGGAAGTCCAGATATCTATATAGAAGATAATGACTGGACCGTTAAAACAGAAGACTCTTCATTATCAGCACATTTTGAACATACAATTGCTATTACTAATGAAGGAGTTATTATATTAACAGGAGATGATGTTTAATGGCTAAAGATGATGTTATTGAAGTTGAAGGTAAAGTCCTAGAAATTATACCAGGTGGTAAGTTCAAAGTACAGCTAGAAAACGGACATATAGTAGAAGCTCACGTTTCTGGTAAAATACGAATGAACTACATTCGCATCTTACCGGGGGATACCGTTATGTTAGAACTATCACCTTATGATTTAACACGTGGGCGTATTACCTATCGTAAATAATAGGAGGGATAAAAATGAAAGTAAGAGCAAGTGTAAAGAAAATTTGCCCAAA
>CALVIS010000096.1 GCA_944331805.1 uncultured Bacilli bacterium | reverse complement strand
TCATCAATAAATAAAATGTAGGAAAACCGACATTTATTTTTACCGATTTCCTACATTTTATTTTACCATTTACATTTATCAAACAAAACATTAATTTCTTTTGACTATTTCCAAAGACAGTTTTCAAAAAAATATCCAAATTTACATCTTATTAGAATAATTAGATTAACAAAAAGAGAATCTATACCAACTTATCAAGAAACATATTATAGTAATAAATTTGAAATTAATTATGCTTTTATTGATGATAGTGCATTAAAAAATATTATGTTTAAGTATGAAGATTTAGTTTTTAAAGACCAAAAAAGTTATGTTATTGATTTATGTACAACAAAGGAAATTTCTATTGATGATGTTTTACTGTTATGTCCAATAATTATTAGGTATAATAGTAATTATTATAATGAAGATAAATATATTCAATTAAAATATTTCATAAATAAATTAACAGATAAAACTTTCCCTAATAAAATATCAATGTATCCAGAATATGTTTCTGAAAAAGAATCTCAACCTAATACACGATTTCTTTTAAGCTCTAATAACGCTTTAGTAGAACAAAAAAGTTTAGATCGATTTTGTATAGAACTTTTAAAAAACTTAGAAAAAGAAACAAATATATTAATAGAAAAAGAAATTGCAATTTATCAAAGTATAAGGAATAAATTAGTAAAAGGTCAATTTTTAAATGACAATGAATATGAAATAATAAATACCTTTTTATTAGAAAAAGAAGAAACTATTATTAAAAGAAACACACTACTTCAAAGAAGCTTAGTAAAGAAGGAAGAAAGAAGATGATATATTTAGTTAGACATGGACTTGATGATGAATCTTATATCGGAGGACATTCAAATGTAGATTTAACTGAAATTGGTATAAAACAAGTAGAAAATACAGGAATATGGTTAAAAGAAAATAATATAAAAGTAAGTAAAATATATACTAGTGATATTAAAAGAGCAGTAGCAACTTCTAATATAATTGGAAAAATACTTAATTTAGATATAATAAAAATAAGTGAGTTAAGAGAATTAGATAAGGGATTATTAACAGGATTAAAAAAAGAAGTAGCTATGAATAAATATCCAGAATATATAAAAGTAAATAGAATTGATGTGAAGTATCCTAATGGAGAATCAATGTTAGACTTATATAAGCGAATGAAATTATTATTAAAAAATATAGATAAATATAATAATTCGTTATTAGTAACACATAGAGGTGTAATTAATATGATATATGTTCTTTTAAATGGTGATGAACTTACTATGGATAAAGAAAAATATGGAGTAGAACATGCTTCTGTTCATGAACTTAATTTAGAAAAAAGAAAGATAAGGAGAATTAAATAATGGTAAAGAAAATAGTTTTAACTGGTGGACCTTGTGCGGGTAAAACAACGGCTTTAGCCAAAATTGAACAAGACTTAATTAGTTTAGGTTATAAAGTATTTGTAGTAGGAGAATCAGCAACTGAACTTATTAAAAGTGGAGTTAGGCCATTCGGAGATAAATGTTTAAATTTAGTAGAGTTTCAAAAAATAATAATGTTATATCAATTACAAAAAGAAGAAATATATAATAAAGTATTAGAACAATATACTAATGATAATGTAGTAATAATATATGACCGAGGAATTTTAGATAATAAAGCATATATTAATGAAGAAGAGTTTAAAGAAGTACTAAGCTATATATCTTATAATAAGGGTAAGAAAATATCTGAAGAAGATTTACTAGATAGATATGATATGGTAATTCATTTAGTAACTGCTGCAGATGGAAAAAGCGAAGCATATACATTAGAAAACAATAGTACAAGAACAGAAGGAATAGAAGAAGCAATAAAATTAGATAAAAAAACGATGAATGCATGGATTAGACATCCTAATCTAAAGATAATAGATAATGAAGAATCATTTAATACTAAGATAGATAATGTAATGCAAAAAATATATGAATTATTAAATAATCCTATTACATTAAGAACTCAATTAAAATTTAATGTTGAGTTAGAAAACTATGCATTAGAACAAATAAAGAAAAATTCTATACCTTTAGATATTGAACAAATATATTTAAAAAATAATTTTTATGAAGAAAGAATTAGAAAAGTAACAACTGACAATAATAGTACTTATTATTATACAAAACAAATAAAGAAAGAAAATGGTGAGTCAGAAGTTATAATTAATAAAAGAATAAGTCATGAAGAATATAATTTATTGAAAAACACTTGTGAAATAGAAGATATAATATATAAAAGAAGATATACTTTTATTATAGATAAACAATACTATAGACTAGATGAATATGATAATTACTATATCTTAGAATTGGAAATTACTGATAAGAATAAAAAAATTAATATTCCTGAAGGTATTCATATAAAGAAAAAAATGACTAAGAAAAAAACAAAAATTAGCAATTACTATTGACAATTGCTAATAATGTGCTATAATTATAATTGTGAAAGGAAAGTGATTATATATGGATTTAATGCCAAGAAATTTTAGTTTAGATGATATATTTGATAATTTCTTAACAGATAAGAGTTATTCAAATATGAAATGTGATATCTATGAAAAAGGTGGCGATTATCATATTGAAATGGACATTCCTGGATTTGATAAAAAAGATATTTCTATTGAAACTAAGGATGGTTATTTAATTGTAACTGCTGAAAAAAATAATGAAAGTGAAGAAGAAGACAAAGATAAAAAATATATTTGTCATGAAAGAACATATGGTAAATATCAAAGATCATTTTATATCGGAGACATAGATACCGATAAAATAGAAGCAGAATTTACTAATGGTATGTTAAAAGTTACTGTTCCAAAGCAAGAAAAAACAGTAAATAAAAAAATGATTGAAATTAAATAATTTATAAGTAGGCTATTATATATAGTCTATTTTTTGTTGACTAAATTCTATTAAGTGCTATAATAAATATACTCCTGACTTTGACAGTTGTAAGAAAGTAAAACCTCCCTAACCCTTATTTTATAAGGAGTTAGAG
>CALVIS010000095.1 GCA_944331805.1 uncultured Bacilli bacterium | reverse complement strand
GGGTTAGAAAAATGGAGTCTTGTTATAACTCCATATGCTAACTAAAATTGTAAGATTTATTTTTGAAAATTCCCTAAAGTAGAAGAACTTAATCAATTAGGAAATTTGTTATATGATATTGCCAAAGAAAATGTACCTTATATTATAGATGAGATAGATAATATTCCTATTAATACAGTAGATAGTGTTGATGATTATTTGGACAAATTGATTGATAAAAAGAGTTATAAGGTTTTAGATAAACCCAAATTGTTATCTTGTTCATCTAATGTAGACGATACTATTCTTTTATCTGCTATAATGCGTAGATATCAGTTTGATAAAGAAAGAGCATTAAAAGTTTATGATGTACTTAGTAAGGATTCATCATTTAAACAAGAATTAATGAAAAAGATTGCTTTTGAGTCAGATAAATTAGAATTATCACAAGTTAGTTTTGAGTTTCAAATACCTCTTTCTTTTGCGATTTTAACTCATTTAACTAGACATAGAACTCATCATATTATGATACCTGATTTTAGCCCTGTTGTTGATTTAAGTCAGTATAAAACTCCTCTTAAAATTAAAGCAATGTGCGATAATGAATTTAACGAAATTTGTACAAGAAATATTGAAATGTATAATCATTTTAGAGAGGATTATCAAATAAGAGATGAAGACTTAATAGGCTTTACTCTATCTGGTAATATGGTAAATGTTCTAACAAATATGGATGGTAAGACTGTTGAGCATATATTGAGTTTGAGAGAATGTACTAAATCGCAGTGGGAGACTAGAGAAATGGCAAGAGGTTTACATGATGAAATTAGGAAGTTAGATGGAGCTGAATGTTTTAGTAGTGTTTTAGGCCCTTCCTGTGAGACTCTTGGTATATGTAAGGAAGGTAAAGAGTCTTGTGGAAAGGTTTTAAAGTTAAATAAACAAAAATAGAGTTTTGGTTGAACTCTATTTTTTTATGTCTAGAATTATTGGTAATATTAATGGTCTTCTACCAGTTAAATTCATAATAAATGGTATTAGGTCTAGACTTAATTGATTTTTGATATCGGTGAAAGTTGCTTTTTTATCTTTTAATGTTTCAGTAATAACATTGCTAGCTTCTCTTTCAATCTTTCTAATTAATTCTTCATTTTCATTTACTAAGACAAAGCCTCTTGTTGTAATATTAGGTTTTGTTAGTAATGTTCTTTCTTTAGAATTGATATTAGCGATTACTACTAAAATACCATCACTAGCCATTATCTTTCTATCTCTTATAACGGCACTACCAACTTCACCAATTCTAGAACCATCTACATAGATATCATTGTTTGGATAACTTTCACCTTTGGTTATTTTGTGATTCTTTAAGATTAGACTATCACCATTCTTTAAAATAAAAGTGTTTTCTTTAGGAATACCACAGTCTATTCCAAGATTAGCGTGTTGTTTTAACATTCTGTAATCTCCATGGAATGGCATTAAGTATTTAGGTTTTAATAATCTTATCATTAACTTTAATTCTTCCTGGTTAGCATGACCTGAAGTATGTAAGTTATTCATAGTCATGTTAGTAAAGACTTTAACACCTTTTAAATATAACTTGTTAATAGTTTTGTGAATACTTAAAGCATTACCAGGGATAGCACTTGATGAAAATATAACAATATCATCTGGTCTTAATTTAATTTGTTTATGCGTTCCATCTGCTATTCTTGATAAGGCTGCTAGAGGTTCTCCTTGGGAACCAGTACATAGTATTGTTACTTCTCCAGGTTTTAGAGTATTGGCAACTTCTGGCGATACTAATAATTCTTTATGGTCAATATAGCCACCTTTGATAGAGATATCTATATTATTTTCCATACTACGACCAAAGACACATATTTTTCTTCCATGTTGGTAGCATGACTCAAATATATGCTTTATTCTATAAATATTAGAGGCAAAAGTTGCGATTATAATACGATTATATTTGTACTTATCAAAAATATCTATAATAGCATCATCAACACGAGATTCACTAATAGACATTCCTTCATTTAAGGCATTAGTACTATCACTTATTAGTAAATCTACTCCTTCTTCACCTAATTTTGCCATTTTATAAAGGTCAGCCATTGGTCCAATAGGAGTTAAATCAAATTTAAAATCTCCTGTTGTAACAATTCTACCATTAGGAGTATTTATACAAATACCATGAGAATCTGGAATAGAGTGAGTAGTTCTAATAAACTCTACATTCATATACTTAAATTTTAATTTTGTATTTTCATCGTATGCAAATAAATTATCATATCTAATATTTCTGTCTTCTAATTTTAATTTAATTAATTCTTTAGCTTGATTAGGGGCATAGATAGCAGGAATTTTTACACTTTTCAATAAAAAAGGAATTGCTCCTATATGGTCTTCATGACCATGTGTTATAAGCAGTGCTTTAATTTTATCTTCGTTTTCTTGTAAAAATGAGTAATCTGGAAGGACATAATCTATACCTAAAAGTTCTCCTTCTGCAAAAGATACTCCCGCGTCTATAACAATAATTTCATCTTCATGCATTACACAATACATGTTTTTTCCTACTTCTCCTAAGCCACCTAAAACAATTATTTTTGTTTCATCTGACTTTTTATTCATTGTTTCTCCTTTCTTTTTAATAAAACCTCGAAGAACTAACCGATATAGATTATACACTATTTTTTTAGTTTTGTCTATTGCTATCAAGCTAGTTTTACTTTATACTCTTAAAAAAGAAGGTGAGATTATGAGTTTTTATGAAGAGTTATCTAAGGTGCGTGATGAATATAATAAATTTCAAAGATTAGAACAAGATTATTCAAGTTACTCTTTAGGACAAATTGTTATGCTATTTAAAACTTTATTAGAAAGTTATGAGGGTGAAGAATATAATGTTTCTGTAGATGAAACTAATTGGTTGATAGCATTGCCTAGTGATAAGAATTCTGAATCGTTAAAATTAGGAATAAATAATCCTTATAATGGTGATACATTTTATAAGAGTATGAATATAGTTTTAATATTTCCATATAGTATTAATAAATATATAAATGTTTCTTCTTTTCAAAGTG
>CALVIS010000094.1 GCA_944331805.1 uncultured Bacilli bacterium | reverse complement strand
TTTTCTATTTATTAATAAGTTTAGGTCGTTGTTTTTATTTTGTCAAATTGTAAGATTTATTTTTGAAAATTCCCTTACTATATTTTGTTTTAGTAAATTTAATAATCATATCTTTCAAAGTATGTGCATCAATACCCATAATAAAATTAGAATGATAACTATATGGCAATATATAACGAGCATCTTCTAAAGGAATACCCATAGATACTAATTTCTCATAATTATTAAATAAATACTTTTCATGTTCAGAAAATTCATTCCTTATTTCTTCATTATTCGCAAGTAAATTACCATTAATATCATGGAAATTAAGAACATAATAACCTACTTTAGAAAAATCAACTTCTCTTCTCGATTTAATTGTAAATGAAGAATATCTTTCTGCAATTACTGTTTGTTCAACTACAATAGAAACATCTTGAAGAGCAAATACAAGATAATCATGATCAGTAATTGAATCATGTCCCATCTTAATAACTCTTTTTATAAAGGATAAATTTTTATCAAAAGAATTATTCTCTGATATACCTAAAACATCAAATACATTACCTTTATTTCTAGATAATCTACCAGCAGTAGATACAATCTCTAATCTTCTTTCAACTTCCATATTATGTATTAATTCTATTATATTATCAATATCAGTACCACTAACTTTTCCTTTTAACTCTTCTTTCAATTTAGCATAATCCAATGCTCCTATTAACTCAACCTTCATATAACACACAGCCTTTACTTAAATATGACCAAAATAAAAGAACAAGTCTTTTATTTTGCTTCTTCAACTGCCCTAGTCTCTCTTACTACAGTAATTTTAATAGTACCAGGATAGTTCAAAGTAGATTCAATTTTCTCTTTAATATCACGAGCTACTCTATGAGCTTCTAAGTCATCTATCTCATCTGGTTCTACTATAACTCTTAACTCTCTTCCTGCTTGCATTGCATATGCTTTAGAAACACCTTCTATATCATTAGCAACTTCTTCAAGTTGAGCAAGACGCTTAACATAATTCTCTAATGAATCATTTCTTGCCCCAGGTCTACTAGCAGAAAGTGCATCTGCAACTGCTACTAAAGATGCAATAACTGATGTAGGTTCAGTATCACCATGGTGAGATGCAATAGCATTAATAACTACTTCATTTTCTCCATACTTTTTAGCAAGTTCTACACCTATACTAACATGACTTCCTTCTATCTCATGGTCAACTGCTTTACCAATATCATGTAAAAGCCCTGCTCTTTTAGCAAGGGAAACATCTTCACCTATCTCTCCTGCCATAAGACCTGCTAAATTAGCAACCTCAAGTGAATGTTGTAAAGCATTCTGTCCATAACTAGTCCTAAAATGAAGTCTACCAATTATCTCTATTAACTCAGGAGCCATTTTAGTAATACCTAGTTCAAATAAAGCATTATTACCATACTCTAAGATTTTCTCTTTAGTCTCCTTACATACTTTATCATAAACTTCTTCAATTCTTGTAGGGTGAACTCTTCCATCTTTTATCAATGTTTCTAGTGTTAATCTAGCCATCTCTCTTCTTAAAGGATCAAAACTAGATAACACAACAGCCTCTGGAGTATCATCAATTATTAGGTCAACACCAGTCACCGCTTCAATAGTCCTAATATTTCTTCCTTCTCTACCTATTAATCTACCTTTCATCTCATCATTAGGTAAACTAACAACAATAACAGTCTGATCACTTGCAATATCAGCAGCATATTTCTGCATAGAAGTAACTATCATCTCTTGAGCTTTCTTATCAACAACCATCTTAGCTTCATTTTCCTGCTCACTAATATAAATAGCAATTTCTCTACTCATAGACTCTTTTACATTTTTCATAATCAAGTCATGAGCTTTTTCTTTACTATAGCCTGAAATCTCTTCAAGCAAACTAATTTGTTCTTTCCTAATTTCCTCCACTTTTGCTTCTTTTTCTTGAATATCTTTTTGTCTTTGAATTATCTTCTCTTCTCTCTCATCTAAAGTAGATTCACGTTTTTGACAAATCTCATCACGTTTATCTAAACTAGACTCTCTTTGTAATAGTTTATTTTCACTATCTTTAAGTTCTGCTTTCTTCTCTTTAATATCTTTATCTACTTCAAGTTTTAACTGATAACTCTTCTCTTTCGCTTCCATAACAGCATCTCTTTTAATCTTATCAGCATTCTTCTCTGCATCACTTAACATTTTATCTATTTTTTTAGAAGTTGTCCCTTCTCTTATATAGGTAACTAAAAAAGTTAATCCAAAACCACAAATTAATCCAAAAATTATAAGTAAAATGGAGAGTAACATTTCATTCATTTTATACCTCCATTAGATATATACTTTAAATAAAAAATCTAAACTATAATCTAATTCTATTGTAAGTTTTAATTAACAACTTGTCAAGGGACTTAAAATAAGGGTAATACAAGTATCTTATTTATATTTATCTTTTTTTATAAAATTTTATTAACGGGTGAAAAGAAAATGATTAAGGTAAATATTGAAGAACTATTAAAACAAAATAAGAGAAGTAAATACTGGTTATGTCAAAGAATGAATATAACGTCAAGAAATTTAAATAGAATTATAAGAGGAGAAACTACCTCTATTAGTTTTAAATACATAGAAGAAATATGTCTATTATTAAACTGTACCCCAGGAGATTTACTTACCCTAGAAAAAGAAAAAATAACACTTTAAAAGAAGTCCATGACTTCTTTATTTTATTCTTCATTATTTTTATTTAAATTAATACCATAGTAATCTCTAACTTTTTCTTCTATTTCATCTCTTAACTCAGGTTTATCTTTAAGTAATAATTTAACATTCTCTTTACCTTGACCAAGTTTCTCACCATTATAAGAATACCAAGAACCAGTCTTCTCAAGAATACCTGCTTCACTACCTAAATCAATAAGCTCTCCTTCACGAGATATACCTTCTCCATACATAATATCAACAACAGCCGTTTTAAATGGAGGTGATACTTTATTTTTAACAACTTTAACTGTCGTTTTATTACCCATAACTTTATCTCCAACTTTTAACTGTTCATTACGTCTAATATCAAGTCTAATAGTAGAATAGAATTTTAAAGCTCTACCACCAGGAGTAGTCTCAGGATTACCAAACATAAC
>CALVIS010000093.1 GCA_944331805.1 uncultured Bacilli bacterium | reverse complement strand
GCTAAAACATCTTTATTTCTCATCCAAGCATAAATAGGAATTTTAGGTTCACTTGGATTAGCATATCTAGCTAGATCAGTTAAAGAAATATAATCAGTATCCCCAACACGCATAACCCTTATCTTATTCTCTTGAACAACTATTTCTGTTTCAATGATATCTTTCTTCATAACTGCCTCCTTATATATTAAATTAGTGTTCATTATATTATATACAACAAATAAAATTTTACTTTTAGCCCACTACTATTAACACACTTTGCATAACTTACAACTAGAGGTGTTACAATGTTAGATTCATTTAATGATTTATCACCAGTTTTACAAGCATTTATTGCCTGTCTCTTTACTTGGAGTATAACAGCTTTAGGTGCAAGTATAGTTTTCTTTTTTAAGAAAGTGAATAAAACTCTAATGGATGCTCTATTAGGTTTTGCAGCAGGTGTCATGATAGCAGCTAGTTTCTTTAGTTTAATATCCCCTGCTCTTGAAATGGCTAAAGAGTTAAAGATGACTAGTTGGTTAGTTATATCATTAGGTTTCTTATCAGGAGGAGTTTTACTATTTATCGGTGATAAAGTCTATGATTATTTAGATAAAAAGAGAAAGGATGAAAATAGTAGCAAAGCTAAAAGATGTTTTATGTTAATATCATCAATTACACTACATAATATCCCAGAAGGTATGGCTGTAGGAGTTGCCTTTGGTTCCCTTGCCTACTCTCTAACAGGAGCAACATTAAGCAGTGCCTTAGCCCTTGCCCTTGGAATAGGACTTCAAAACTTTCCAGAAGGTAGTGCTGTTTCTCTTCCATTAAGACGTGAAGGATACACAAGAGGTAAAGCCTTCTTTTATGGACAATTATCTGGTATCGTAGAACCCATCGCTGCCGTTATAGGAGCACTTCTAGTCTTAAAGATTCAATTAATACTACCATTTTTATTAGCTTTTGCAGCAGGAGCCATGATTTATGTAGTTGTAGAAGAATTAATCCCAGAAAGTCAAACCAATAAGAAAAAAGACCTTATGGCCTTATTCACAATTCTAGGATTTATGGTAATGATGATACTAGATGTCGCCCTAGGTTAAGAGTCATTTGACTCTTTTTAATTTACTCTAAATATAACTTTTGTCCAGCCTTTAACTCTATCGCATAAATATCATCACTCTTACAAGTAAATATTAGTTTAGGTTTAACTACCATGGCACTTGCATCTGTATTAGTAGTATCACTATTATCTGCATCATTTATATCAGTATCAGTAGGCTCTGTAACTGGTTCTTCTACAACAGGAGTATCATCTTCTATTGGTATATCTTCAACTGGAGTATCAGGGGCAACCACCTCTGGTTCAATTCTTTTAAAAGTATAGCCATAACTATTTAAAACCGTAATACTATCATCTATCCATAAGCACTCAGTAGGATTTTTTCCATTATTTATAGACCAGTAACCAGCACTGTTTAAATGCCATCCACTACCAGTAAATTTACCCCTACCACATTCCATATGAACATGATTACCACTAGCATTACCTTTAGTACCTTCTTCATAAAATCTTTCTCCACGGTTTATTACTTTACCAACAAAAAGATTAGATACATCATTATCATGAGCGAACATCATTGTCATATAATCAACTGTTCCATCAGGATAAATTACCGGTTCACTACTCTCAAGCCATACTTCATTAGCATCACTAGTGTATATTTTTCTAATAACCCCTGTAAAAGGAGCGACAATAAAATCAATGCCACTATCACTACCTGCATCATCAATTGCATAACTATCAGCATGTGTTCCCATCATATACCCTTGTGTTATTCGCATATAAGGACTAGGATAAAGAGGTTTTTCCATTATTTATCACTCTCCACATTTATAATATTACTTTTCTTTACTGTAATATAATCAGTATTAACTAAAGATGAATAATCTTTTAATTTACCTTCTAAAGATTTATAAATAGTATCAGCACCTATAAAACTAAAGAAAGATACCCATAGACTATTAGGAAAGCCTACACTTGTAAAAGTAATACAAAATAGTGTCCCTACTACAAAGTTAACTACTAAATTATAAATAACTAAACAACTAGAACAAGGAAAAAACTTCTTTGTCTTCTGGATAAAAGCACAAGTTATAACACTAAGAGCGATTGCTACAACTAACATTTGTTGTAATAGTGTTAAATTTAACATACACTTCACCTCTAAAATAGTCTATGACAAAAAAGACTAAAAGAAACATTGAAAGCCTACAAAAGCATCTTAATAAGTCCTAAAACTAATATATGTAATGGATAGTATAAATAGAAAAACATCTTACATTTTCTACCAAGTTTCTTATTATAAAAATAAATAAGTATTAAAGACAATAATGAAAAATATTGTATCCCTTCTCCTAGTATTAATGTTGATAGACTAACTGAAATAACAACAAGAGGAAAGTTTTCTTTAAATAAATAGAAAAAACTAATAACAAAAATACCCAACATTCCGTAACTAAAATTTGAAAACTCTGCTATTAACCCCATAATAACAATAATTAATAGATAAGTAAAAGGTAATATAATAACTAAATCTATTTTATCTTTAAAATACTTCTTAATTACCCCCCTACTTTTATCTAACAAAAACAAAGTTAGAAGCCCCCAAGCAAGAGTAAAGAAAATATTATTAGCATTCATATAAATAAAACTACCAAAAAAAACATAATCATAAATAACTTCTGAGATGACTGCAAGTACCAAAAGTCTAAAAAAATACTTACTAAAACTCTTAGTATGAACATATCCTTCTGTTAATAAAAAAGCAAATATAGGAAAAGATAGTCTTCCCACTGCCCTTAAAAAATTATAAAGAGGTGTCCCAAAAACAACACCAATATGATCTATTGTCATGGTAATAATTGCAATAAGTTTTAAATCAAAATTACTCAAACACTTTTTCATAAATATAATATATCATAACATTAAAATACCTACAATTATATATTATCTTATTAATTTTAACTTTTTACATCTATTATAAACAAAACTAAAAGGAACATCAAACTTATTTTCTAATTCCAGCAAAAAAGAGTAAATTTCTTCGCAAAGAAAATCTGATATAATTATTACTACAGAATAAGAAAGGATGTAGTAA
>CALVIS010000092.1 GCA_944331805.1 uncultured Bacilli bacterium | reverse complement strand
TTCAAAATAAAGTGTAACATTTTCCCTGATAATTGGCATACTATTTTTGTAACATTTTTCCTGAAAAATCACACTTTACATAATTTCTTATGATGTTTATAATAATAGGTATAGTTAAGAAAGCGAGGGAATTTTAATGGATAATAATAAAGTAGAAGAAAAGATAAAAAGTATTATTGATGAATTAAAGCCTTTTCTAATTAGTGATGGTGGTGCTTTAGAATATATTAAATTTGAAGATGGTATTGTCTATGTAAAGCTTGGAGGAGCATGTCAAGACTGTGCTTTTTTAGATGTTACTTTAAAAGATGGTATTGAACAGATGATAATGAATGAAGTACCTGAAGTTAAAGAAGTTAGAAATGTTAATTAGATTCTAACCAGTCTATTTTTAGAATAGGCTTTTTTTTATTTATAAAATTATAGATATATCTTAAAAACTTTTCATATTCATTTGTTCTATTTAATACTTTAATTATCTCTTTTTCTTTTAGAGTTTCATTTATTATTTTTTCATAGATATCAAAGTAATGGCTTGGGAAAAGGAGTCTTGCAATTAACAAACAATATTGATAGGTACTATAATTTAGATTAGTTAAAAACTCATCTAAGAAGTCATATGTATAGTTATCTGTTATAAAGAGATATTTAAGATATTCAGCACTATCTCTTGCTTTATTATCTATAACGATATTTAAAGGGTTATAGAAGCTTAAATCATTAAGATTTACTCTTCTTCTTGATAAGACTAAAGAATCATTATAATCTTTTGTTAGATAGCTGTTAGTAGCATTAAAATAGCTTATAGCATTTTCTCCTAGTCCTATAAAATAATCTAAAGTCTGATAGAGTGTTTTATATTTCATCTTTATATAGTCTTTTTGATATTCAAAATAATCTATCTTACTACTCCATAGATTATTCCAGCTACTATGATTTAATAGTTTTAGATTAGATGCTTCTTTTGGACAATATGTTGGATTATAGATGTCATTAATATTAAATCTGTTATTTTTAGGTGTTCTTAAAAGAATATAATAGTGGTTATTTATTATACTTAAAGCTTCTTTATTTACATTAAAGATAATCATCATAAAACTATTATTATAAACATTTCTAAGGAGTATAATTAATTCATTTATATATTCTAATGGTCTATTTACTTTATATAGATAATAGATGTAATTATAAAGATAAAAGTAATAATAATTATCTTTTTTTATTATTTTTTCTGGTGTAAGATGATAGTAATAAAAAAGAGTATTCTTCATATCTAAAACCTCAGTAAATTATATGAAAAAAAAAGAAAAAAAGAACGTACTATCTAAGTACGCTCCTTGGTAATCCTTTTTCTTCTTCATCAGTAGTGTAATTATCTGAATATTTTCCTAAATATTTATTTATCTCCTCTTGCATTGCTCTATATTTTTCTAGATTTGCAGCATTTTGTTTTTCAATTTTATCTATTTGTACATCATATCCACTAATTTCACTATTTAGTTCTGATTTTCTATCATTAAGTGTGTTTTCTTCTGAACTTAATTTATTTTCTTCTTCCTCAAGACGTTTTAATTCTTCTAACTGTTTAGCTATAATTTCCATATCTGCAGCATCTTGTTCACTTTTTCTAGTTGCTTCAGCTAATCTTTCTTTCTTATCTTTAGCAGTTTGCTCTAATGTATCTACTTCAGTTCTTAGACTACTAACTGCTTTACTTTTTTCATTTAGTCCTTCTTGACGACTAGTTAAAAATTGTTTGAAAGAAGTATCACCGTCAAAATTTACACCTCGGCTATTATGTACTTTTCCTGAAGTTGTATATCTTCTTTCTGTTTTACTATCATTTTGATTTGGAATAGGATTTGGTATATCATATTCTGGTTCTGTCTCTGTTGGTAGCTCTGGGCCAAAGATAGGTCCATTGTTTTCTACTGGTGGTTTAGTTTCTTCTTCAGGTTGTAATGGTCCAACATGAGGACGATAAGGTTTTATTTCTTCATCTTTATTATCAGTTGCTCCACCAAGATATCTATCTAAATCTGCTTCTATATTAGCTTTAGACATTTTTTCAGGTTCTTGTTCTTTTAGATTTTCTTGTGCTTCATTTGCACCGGCAGTAACAGCATCATCGAAAATATCTGATACCATATTTTTGGCAAGCCAGTCACCATTATTTTCATATTCTTTTAAATCTTCATCTGTTAATATGTTTGTTCCAGTCATAACACGATTTACTTCTTCTTTAATCGCTTCACTATCTACGTTAGAGAAAATATTTGCATCCTGAGCATCTTCTAATACCGTTTGAGCTTTCTCATAATCACTAAAATCAACAGACATTTTTGGTTCTTCTGCTAATTCTTTATCGTTTTCCTTCATCTGTTCAATATTCTCTTCATGTACTTTTAAAGCTTTCTTCGCAACTTCCATAAATCTTTGACGTGCATTAGAAAACTCTTCATAAACTTTATTTAATGATTCTATTTGAGTTCTTAAGCTTTCAATATTTTCATTTATTACAGTTTTCTCTTCTTCTGTTAATGCTGTATTAGTAGCACCTGCTTCTAATTTATTTAATTCTTCATTTTGTTTTTCTAGTTCTTCTTGCATAAAAGCTTCTTGAACTTCCATTACAATACCATAAGAAATCATCTTTAATTTGATTTTATTAGAATCGCCACTTAAAACATTACCGTCAACTCGTATAACATCAAAATCTTCATTATGTAGTTTTTCTTCACTCATGTCATTCGCCTCCAACTAATTATTACTATCTATTAGTCTTTTTTTGATAGTTTTCTTAATACGTCTTTTACTCTATTCCACTCATCTTCATCATCGATACCATATAATTTAGGAGTTTCTGTACTCCTATCAACTCTTGAAACATAAACTGTTACATTACCATTTTCATCTTTCTCATTTTTTGTATAGACAACATATTCTTTTTTTGTATCTTTAAATTCAAAGGCAATAACAACTTCTACTTCATCAATAGAACCATCTTCACCTATGATTGATAAGGTCATTTTCTTCTTTTCATTCATCCTTGTTTTCCTCCCTTTTCTATCTTATATACAATTTTAGCATAAAAAAAAAGAAATAAAAAGCCCCTTTTTTACATATTTTTACTATTTTGTGATTTTTCAGGAAAAATGTTACAAAAATAGTATGCCAATTATCAGGGAAAATGTTACACTTTATTTTGAATAG
>CALVIS010000091.1 GCA_944331805.1 uncultured Bacilli bacterium | reverse complement strand
ATATTGGGAGTACGTTTAGGTACTCCTTTTTCATATTTCGTACAATTAAACTTTATTTTTATTTGTTGTAAGATATAGATACCTAGGGAAAATAATATGTAAAAGTGCACTTTTGTAAAGATATATTTTATTTATAATTCTATATAAGGATACTGTGGAAGAATATATAAAACCAATTATACCATTATCAGTTCTTAGTGATAATAGAATATCATCTTTAGAAAAGTTATTATTAATACACATAATTTCTTTGTGTAATAATAAGAAATATTGTTGGGCAACTAATAGTTATTTTATGAAAGTTCATGGCTATAGCAAACAAACAATATCTAAATGTATTAACGATCTCGCCTCTTTAGGTTATATAAAGTTGAAATATGAAAAAGAAAGTACTAATAATTCAAAACGTACAATTACGCTTGACCAAGTATTAAAAAAAGAAATACAAGATATTAAAGATAATTTGAATACCAGTGTTCAATCTAAGTTTAATCATTATAATAAAAATAAGATAAATGAAATATATTATAAAGATAAATTAGGTAATGAATATTGGAATGGAAAGTTAATTGAAAAACAAGAAGCAACTAAACAAGAAATTGAAGAATTGGAAAATTTACTTAAAGAATTTAACTAAATAATATAAGGAGGTTTTAAAATAATATGCGAGAATTTATCATAAGATTTTTTAAGAGGTGAGATATGTTTAATATTAAAGAAACCTTTAAAAAAGATGATAATTCTACTATTAATGATTTGATAATTGGATATATAATGTGCGTTTTAGTAAAATCGTAGATTTGTTATAAGTCTATATTAATGATAGACTGAATCTAGGCTTTAAATGTTATACAAAAGAAAGGAGAAAAAGCCGTGTATAACACTGTGTTACAGCACCCTAGTTATTATAGAGTAGGATTATATATAAGATTATCTGAATCAGATTCTGATAAAAGTTATGAATCAGAAAGTGAAAGTATTATTAATCAAAGAAATTTATTAATGAGCTTTGTAAAACAAAATGAATTTACTTTTGTTGATGAATATATTGATGATGGATTTACTGGTACTAATTTTGATAGACCTGGATTTAAAAGATTAATTGATGACATAGAAAAAGGCAGAATTAATTGTGTTATAACTAAAGATTTATCTAGATTAGGTAGAAATTATGTAACATGTGGATATTATGTAGATGAATACTTTCTTTTAAAGAAAGTTAGATATATCGCTGTATTAGATCAGGTTGATACTTTTTTAAATAATGTTGGTAATGAAATGATACCTTTTAAATCAGTATTTAATGATATGACTAGTAGGGATAATTCTAAAAAAATTCGTTCTATTTTAAGAAATAAAAAAGAAATTGGAAAATTTATTGGAAGTGAACCTAGTTTTGGATATATGAGAGATCCAGAAGATAAAGGACATTTATTACCTAATCCAGAAACTGCATTTATTGTGAAAAAAATATTTGAAATGGCAAATGATGGAACAAGTGTAAGTGATATAGCAAGTTATCTTAATGATTGTAAATATCCTACACCAAGTTTATATAAGAAAAAAGAAGGTTCTAAACAAAAGGTTAATCCGATATGGACTATTTCATCAGTAAAAAAAATATTAAAAAATCAGATGTATACTGGAGATATGGTCCAAAATGTTCAAACTAAATTATCATACAAATCACCCAAAAAAGTAACACTTAATAAAGAAGCATGGATAATTGTACCTAATACTCATGAACCTTTAGTTAGTAAAGAAGTATTTTTTAAAGTACAAAATAATGTTAAAAGAAAACCTAAAACACAGTCTAATAGGGAAAAAAGACTATTTGAAAATCTTATTTACTGCAAAGAATGTGGAAACACTTTAACAGTTACTTACCGAAAGAAGCAAGACTATTGGACTGTTAATTGTAATAGGTATTCGAGAGATCCAAGAAGACATTTATGTTATCCACATTTTATGCCATATGATAAGTTAGAAGAAGCGTTACTAGATACAATAAAAAATACTTGTAAAAAATATTTAGATAAGTTAGATATTAAGTCATTAGCAAAATTAGTTAATGATAAAAATAGTAAAAAAGAAAGTAATATGGAAGAAATTAATTATCTAAATAAAAGAATTAAAGAATGTAATTCTAAGATTGATATGTTATACGATGATAAATTTAAAGGTAATATTTCAGAAGATACCTATAAAAGATTATCTAGAGAAACAGAAATATTATTAAATCAATCTAAAGCAAGATTGGAAGAATTACAAAGTATAGATAAAAAGAAAATTGATTCTGCTAAAGAAATTAAAAAGTATGAAGAAAAAATTAAAGAATTAATTAATCTTGATAAACCAAGTAGAGAATTATTACAATCTATCATCGATAAAATAATTATAGATAAAGATAGAAATATTGAAATCTTTTATAAATTCAGTTTGTTAAATAATATTTGATTCATAGAAGTTAGTTCTATACTAACTTCATACATTTAAAGGCGAGATAATAAAAATATTAAAGTTTAGTTGCTTATTAACTTTGTGGTAGAATGGCACAAAGTTAGTGATATAATAATTCAATTAACTATTTTTAGTGAATTTTAAAAAGTTCCCACCGAGTTGGTGGGAAGTTTATAGTAAATATTAACTTGTGACCAAGTCGGGTACAAGTGATATTTAAAAAAATAATAACTTTAATCTAATTGATACGAAAATATAAAATTAAATTTTATTATGCATCTATTATAAAACTTGTGCTCATTGTGTGCATAAGTAAAAATATTAACTTCCCGACAGGATGTCGAGAAGTAGTTGATTTAATAACTATGTACCAAGTTGAAGCAATAATTAGTTCTATTATAAATAATTAAATTAAAAATCAGTGATATAATAGTAATTATCAATTTTAGGTGGTGATAATATGCATATAAATATTAAAACTATTAATAGAGCTATTAATCGAAAATTTTATAGGCCATTGAAAGATGGATGTATTTATAATGTTTCAAAATTAGATAATGAAAGAAGAGCAAAGCATAACGAAACAATCAGTTTATTAAAACAAGCTCACGAAACATTAATAAATGTTGAATATAATCTAAATATATATAATTTAGTTGATGCTAATACTTTGTTAAGATCTTCATTTGAATATATAATGATGGCAATGATGATTCAATTTGATGAGAATGTCTATAATGAATTCACAACACTTGGGATTGAACGTGATAAAACTAGAGTTTGTGAAATAATTGATAAGTTTAGAACACACATGAATGAAATTTCTGAAACAGCTTTTAAAGATATAAATCGTAAAGAAAAACTATCTATGTTAACAGAATTATATGATAAATTATG
>CALVIS010000090.1 GCA_944331805.1 uncultured Bacilli bacterium | reverse complement strand
TTTTAAAACTTTCTTGTTATAGTTAAGATGGTGATTATAATGAGAGAGTTTTTTATTTTTGAACTTAAAGATGAATTTAAGAATCTATATATAGATAAACCTAGTATTCTATATAATATCTTTGAACAGATTTATACTTTAAAAAAAGAAGAATTAAATTATGGCTATAGTCTTTTTAGACAATTAACTAAGAAAATAGATAAGGATAAGACTGATAGATATTTATTTGTTAAATATCATCAGAGTATCCCTTATAGTAAAAAAGGTGAGACTCATTACTACAATAATCCTGCTCATGATGAGATTAGTACTCTAGTAGTAAAAAGAGCTTATATGTTAGTTAAAACTAACTATTATGACTGTTTCTTCTTTGATGAGTTAAATAGTATCAATAATACTTATTTTGCCGTCGATTTTAAAAATCAAGACTATTTCTTCTTAGATAGTAAGAAAATTCTTGTATAAATATTTATTTTAAGGTAATATATTGTTGTAAGGAGAGTGTTATTATGTTACACGATATATTAATGGTTTTAATAGGTTTAGTAATAGGAGCGATTATTGGTTTCTTTATTGCAAGAACTGTTACTAAAAGATATATGAAAAAAAATCCACCTATTAATGAAGAAATGATTAAAGCTTTAATGATGCAGATGGGTAGAAAACCTAATCAAAAACAAATTAATCAAATGATGAAATCAATGCAAAAATATATGTAGTTTTTGCATGTTTTTTCTAATGGAGGAAGTAATGAAAAAGAAATTAACAGCTATTTTGTATATCTATATATTTTTATCTATAATAGCAATGCCAATTTTGATATTAAATGTTGGTTATGCAGCAGGTGGTTTAGACATCATGTTAGCATTCTTTATATGTGGCTTAGTATATGTAATTAATACCCCATATAGAGGGCTTAATATTTGGTATTTGGTTTTATTAGTAGGTTTAATTGGTGTATTAATAAGTTCTATATTATTATTTTTTGAAGATACATCTCTAGCATATATTATAAGTAAATATGGAATGATATTAGTTCCAATCGCTTTTATTATTGTGCCAGTATATACATTTATTATTTCACCTAAATCTAAGTATAATTATATTAAAAAGAGTGACTGTATTGAAACAGAGGGTATTTGTATTGACTACGATTATAGTTATACTAAAGGTAATACTGTTATTAAGGCTTATACGCCAATATATGAAGTTAATTTTAGTGGTAAGAAGTTAAAATTAAAAGATATATATTATAGTGCGAAAATGAAAAAAATAGTACCTATGGGTACTAAGACTAAAGTATTAATTAATAAAAACGATTATACACATTTTTATATTTATAGAACAAAGGAAATGAAGAAAAAACAACATGCAATAACTATATCTTTTGGTATTATAAGTATCATAGCGATTATTTTAATGATTATAAATGGTTTTTGAAAAGATGATATATTAAAGGAGAAATGGAATATGAAAAAAATAGATATAAATATTAATAAATATGTTGATTTAGAAGAAAGATTTGCATTGTATGGAGAATATGGGGATTATATAGATAAATATATAATTTATTCTATTTGTGCTGATAATTTAGGAATCTCTTTTAGTGAAATTAGAGATTATGTTAATAGTGCAGGACTAAAATTAACAGAAGAAGAGATTACTATATTTTTGAAAGACAAGGAAAAGGAAGATAATCAATCTAATACTAAAGAGGATAATAGTAATAAAAGTAAATCACAGATATTTGCAGATAATTTTATGAAGAAGTTAAAAGCATCTACTTATGAACTTAATCCAACTACTTTAGAATACTTTAATATGTATCTTGCTAATTTGAAACAAAATGCTATTAATTTAGTTGACCTTGTTGATAATATAGGTAATGATGAGTATAAAGAGTTATTTGATAGTTTAGATATTGATGTATTAGGAGATAAAATTGATTATGAGGATGCTATTAGACTATGCAAACCTATTATTTATAATGTCTTAAAAATTAGAGAAACGGAAGAGAAAGCCAATAATAAAAAGACATATTTAACTTTTAGTGTAAGTAGAGATTATTTAGGAAGAGAAGGATTATGTTTAAGTGATGTATGTCCACCTGTTGGTTATCAAGTAATAACTTATGAAGCGATGAGTGAAGATGGTTATATAGAATTATCTGATAGACAAAAAAGAAATATGATTGAAAAAGCAAATGAAGAATTATCTATGACAATGGATATGTTAAGTGAATTGAATTATGGGGACTCTAAAAGATTAGGTTATTCAATTAATCATAAAAAGAAGAATAATACAGATTAAAAGAAAGAAGCTGATATAATGGATTATCTATATTTAAGTTATTATTCTAATGATATGCCTAAAGAAGAATTAGATTTATTTTTTGAATATCAAGAGGCGATAAAAGAAGACTGTAAAAGAATTAAATATATGATAAGTGATTATGAAAATATTGAGCAAAAGAAAAGATTAATTCAATTATTAGACTTAATTGGTTCTAACATAGTTAAAAGTGGGGTTGAAAGTCTTCAAGAAGAACTTTTAAGCCAAGAACTTAGTATTTGTCTTAATTATAATTATGTTGTTTTTTCTTTTTGGGAATATGACGGTAATGGAAAAAGATGTTTTGATACTCCTACAATAGGTATAATGGCTAGAGATATGAGTATGGTATGTTGTATTGAAGAAATCAATTCAGTATTTAGAGATGGCGAAGAAGATTGTGAGTTTAATCGAGGGCATGATTGTGTATATTGTTTTACGATAGATAAAAAGAAAGAAACAATTGATGAACAGTATTGGGATATGGAAGAATATACTATAAGTTTATTTGAAAAAGCTTTTCATCATCCAGAAAGTATTATAAAGCAACCAGATAAAGTATTAACTAAATAAGAAAAATTAGATAAAAAAATCTATAAAACTTGCTTTTGTTTGCTTGTTTTATAGATGCATTTATGATATTGTATAGATGGAATACTTAGTAATGGGTGTTTATCTCCTTATTTTTCCATTTCTAATGGTTAGAAGGGAGACTTGCCTATGAGCAAGAAAGATTTTCTAGTAATAGCATTATTAATTGTTATTGTACTTTTAATTATCTTTAAATAAAAACGCCCTATACATCTTGTATAAGGGTGTTATACCATAAAATTGAGGTAAATGCCCAACTGCAAAACTAGGTATTCCTCGTTTTTATTTATATGTAAGTTTTCCTTACATATTCATCTTATCATAAAAATATCTTTTTTTCAAGTTGTAAAGATAAGAGTTTTGTGATAAAATTTAATTGTTATTTATTGCCCCATAGCCAAGTGGTAAGGCAGTGCGCTCTGACCGCATTACGCGTTAGTTCGAAT
>CALVIS010000089.1 GCA_944331805.1 uncultured Bacilli bacterium | reverse complement strand
ATCAATTCCTTAGGTGTAACATTTTTCCTGAATATTTAATATTAAAAGTGTAACATTTTCGATGAATAGTCACAAAAAAAGTCCAAAGAAACGTTTTGGATCTACGATAAAACCTATACTTATGTACAGGTGGGTGTATATAGTCAGTTCTCAGGATCCCTAACCAGTGGAAAGGTCTTCAACACGAACGTGACACTCCTCAATACTCCCTTATCGTCTCTTTAGTCGGTTTTATACTGAGTCATCCGCATCGATTTCTTTAGACATTTATAGTATATCATATATTTTTTTATTTATTCAAGATTTTCTAATGCTTTTGTAAAATTTCCAATCAAGTGAGATACAGTTGCACAGCCCATGAAGGCGACTACTCCATCTTTATCTTTTAAAACTTTACTAACAGTATCATCATCTACTAATTCACTACCAGGAATTAGTTCTATAATATCTTCTGATTTTATCGGTGGATAGTCTTTTGAATTTTCTCTATCACATTTAATTGGTGTTAAATATACTTTATCTGCTATACTTAGAGCATCTGCAAATTCATTTTTAAAGTGTGATGTTCTAGAATAAGTATTAGGACGAAAGACAACTGTTAACTTCTTATCAGGATACTTCTGTCTAATCGCTTCAAGGGTAACTTTGACTTCTGTTGGATGATGAGCATAGTCATCTACTATGATAGTATTACCTATTTTAGTTTCGGCAAAACGTCTATTAGCATTTTTAAAACTAGGTAAGAGTTCTTTAATTCTTTCTTTACTAACACCTTCATTTAAAGCAGAGATAATAGATGCTGCAGTATTCATAACCATATGATGTCCATATAAAGGTACAGTAAAAGTATCTATTAACTCATCTTTTTTATATAAAGTAAAAGTTGAACCAGTAGTCTCTAACTTAATATCTTTAATAATATAATCATTAGATTCATCTTCACCATAGAATATAACATCATTATTAAAATTAATCTTTCTAATATTTAAATCATCACCATTAGCAATTACAGTCTCTGCTTTATTAGCAAATTTTTCAAAGGTTCTAATAGTATCATCTAAATCCTTATATATTTCTGTATGTTCAAGTTCAATACAAGTAATAATCGCTTTCTTAGGATAATAGGCAAGGAAATGACGATTAAATTCATCTGATTCTATTACTAATAATCTATTTTTCATATCAATATGACCATTTCCATCACCAATAAAATAATTACATCCTATAGTATTTTCAAATAAGTGTTTTAATAAAGATGTAGTTGTTGTCTTACCATGTGTACCACTTACAGAAATAGTATCAAATTCTTTAGTTATTTCACCTACCACTTCATTATATGGCTTAAAAGTTAAACCTAATTCTTTTACTCTTTTAATCTCAGGATGATTATCACTAAAAGCACGAGATGCCGTTACAATAGTATCTTTATCAATAGAATGATTTCCATCATAAAATATCTTTATACCTCGCGTCTTTAGACCTTTTTCTGTAAACTTATAATCTTTCGCATCATCATAACCTGATACCTCATTACCCATATCATATAACATTCCTGCAAGAGTACTCATACCTGTTCCTTTTATTCCAATACAATAATATTTCATAAGACTTCCTTCTTTCTTTATTCATTATACCTTATGTTATATAGATTTTCAAATATACTTGAAAAGACTTGATATTATTTACCAAGTCCTTCCCTTCATCATCTTTTAATATATTTAGTATTAGGTCCTTTGCCTATCTTTTTAATTATTTTATCACTTATCATTTTGCTAAGAACATTAGAAGTTGTAGTTTTTTCTTTATTTAGTAGTCTTTCTGCTTCTTTTCTTGTTATTTCTCCATTTATATTAAGATAATCAATTATTATTTTATAATCATCTTTTACAGGTATTTTATCAATCGTAATTCTTGGAAGTCTCACCACAAATGAAGAAGGTAATGCCTTAACAAGAAAATCCAAATTTTTACTTTTATAATAAGAATTAACTCTTCTAAGTCCACTACCAATCGCTTCTACGCGTTTTAATCGCATAAATATTGATTGTAAATGAGGATTTCTTGAAGTAGATAATCCTGCTAGTATATCTTCTATTGTAATATTTCCATATAATGAACCATAACTAATAAATTCAATACTATCATCTTTATATATATTAATAATATTGGAAGTTAACACTGAGTAATCACGATGTATTAAAGAATTAAGTATAATTTCTCGTAAAATAAATTCAGGATATTCCTCTATATCTTCTCTTATACTACTATCTATTAGTCCATATGTTGCAGAATTAATTTTTAAATAAGATAAAGTCTTGTCATATACTTCTAAAAGCGAGCCTCCAAATTCTTTTCTATCTAAGAAGTTAGTTTTGTTAACTGATTGATATGTTGCAACTTTAACTGTATAAGGACTCTGATCAGACAATAATAAAGCTAAGTTTGTATAATTACCATTATTATCAAGCATAAATAAATTTTTCATAATATTTTTATTATTAATATCTATATTTATTCCCATAAAAGCTTCACGAATATAATTAAAAGTTAAATTCTGATTATTTGCAACTGAGGTTTCAAATGTTATATTACTATTTTTAATAATCATTTGTTTAACTGTCTCTTCTGTAGCAGGCATTGAACAAGAACCATTTCTTATATAAGTTCCTTTAATAATACCTTTATCTTTTAATGAATATATATTAACACCTTTACTTACGTTTATTATAATATAGTCTTTATTATCTAAAGTAGCGTTATTTATAGATACAAACACTGAACAATCAGGTACTATTTTTCCTCTAATACCATTTGATATTTTTTCTTCTGTTTCCTTAACATTTTCTAAACCAATTAATTCTCCATTATCATTATAACCAATATATATAGTTCCACTACCAGAATTTAAAAAAGCAACTATTTCTTTATATATATTTTCTGTATATAGTTCTTTAAATTCTATATTTTCATTTTCTTGCATCTTTATCACCGTCCTTATATACATTATACAATACTTTTTTAATTTTGTAAGAAAAATCGTTCAACAATCGTTCAATCGTTCAATAATCGTTCGTTTTTTGCAAAAAATTGACACTATTTACAAAGTTTCTCAAGCATCATTTCTTTTATTTTATCAATATTAGGAAAAAACAAATTAATTCCTTGTTTCTTTAAAGATAATAATATTCAGATACTTGAAATTACTATATATTTATGATACTATGAATATGTAAATTTCTTTTACATATAAAAATGAGGAATACTTAGTTCTGTGTCGGGTGTTACCTCTAAAAATAATTAAGAGTATAATAATTATTATCAATGATGAAATTAAGAAATCTTTCTTAAATTTCCTTTCACAATTCTTATAGAGTTGTGAAATTTTTATTCTATAAA
>CALVIS010000088.1 GCA_944331805.1 uncultured Bacilli bacterium | reverse complement strand
TCGCCTCCACTTCATATACTACTAATTTAATAATATCAAAAAAAATTATGTTTGTCTACCACAGGCAACATAATTGCTTAATAATTAAAATTGAAAAAATATTTTTGTTACCCGTGGTAGACATTTTATAAAAAAAATAGTAAAATGATAAAGAAAGAGGTTGGATTATGACTAGAAATGAAGCAATAAAAAAAATTGTATCTGATTATATATCATCCAATGGGCTATCACAAAGCGATTTTGCTAGGCGTGGTGGATTAACTAGAGTTTATGTAAATAAACTTATTAAAAGAGATCCATCAACAAAATATGGAATATCCTCTACCATGTTTGCTAAAATTGCTGATGCAATGAGAATGCAAGTGCAAGATTTAGAAGATTTAGTACACCTATATGAAGAAAATGATTCTATTCCAAAAGATTATACAGGAAATTCCAAGATTAAAAATGACATAATAAACATAATTAGAAATTCAAACCTTAATGAAAAACAATTATTAGAAATATATTACTTTATAAATCAATATAGCTCTAAAAATAGTTAGAGTTTTTATTTTGCTTTAATACTCAAGTTCTAATTCATCATTTTCTTTATACCATCCCGTTTCGTCATCCCATTCTATTTGCTCCAAACTTTCTAATTTTTCAATATTGCTATACATCGAGGCTTTAAAATAATTATATTTATTTTCAATTAGATTTCCTTCTTCATCTTTAAATTTATTCTTAATAACTTTATTTGTAATATAATGACTAATTTTAATGAGTTCTTGATATGAATATTCAGATAATAATTTATTAAACAATTCATCATATTGAAACAAATCAACATCCATATCCGAAACATAATCTTTTTCAATTAAATCTTTTGTTAAAGGATTTAAATTATTTAAATCAAAAAAAGATGATTTTTCTTTATCATCTTTATCATTTTGTTCTTTAGTATTTTGTTTATTAGTATTTATTTGTGTTGGGTTATCCATATCTGGATTATCCATATATGGATTTTCCGTATCTGGATAAACTAATTCTTTTTCTATATGTGGTTCTTCATAAATAATATAAGTATATTCAAATAATCCCTTATCATTTTTGCTTTTTTCTATTACCAAATAATTATTATCTTTCAATTCCTTGAGAGTGGATCTAATTGCATCTTTACCCTCTTTACAAATAGAACAAAGCCCAGCAAGAGAATAATCCCAGTCATCAGGTAAGGATAACATGAACGAAAGTAATCCTTTAGCTTTTAATGAAAGTGATTTATCTCTTAAATGATAATTACTCATTACTGTGTAATTCTTATTTTTTTCTACTTTAAACACCATATTCTCCTCCCCTTTCTGACATATAAAAAAGAGCTTAACGCTCTTAATCATTAGAATCCAAATTCAACTCTACCTTATTTACTTTATAATCTTTATCAACTACATTTAATTGTAAATTTTCAATAAATAAAGTAGCTTTAAAATCTTTGATTGATTTTTCTATTGCATCCTTCAAATCTTCATTAACATCTAAATCTAAAGTCTTAATCGGAGTTTTTAAAGAAACATTATTATTTGTTTTTTCTCCTCTTGCAATACTAATAATTTCAATGATTTGATCTCCTAATTTCATTTCTTTATCAAAATTATTATTTAATTCTTTAATTTCAGTTAAATGAATTGATTTCTTATCATGATATAATTCTTGATAAATTTCTTCGGTAATGAATGGAAAGTAAATACTGAAATCCTGTAATAATTTATAAAGTAAAGTATAAACTGTTTTTTGTCCAGAATATCTTGCCTCATCACCAAACTCTTCAGGACGATATAATCTATGTTTTACAATTTCAATATAGTTGTCACAGAAGTTCCAGAAAAATTTCTCTAGGTGATTCAATGCAAGTCCTACTTCGTATTCATCAAGATATTTTAAAAATCCTTTTTCCATTTCTTGATATTTTCCTAATATCCATTTATCAATATATTCATAATTATTAAATTCTTTATCTTCATAATCTTGAAGGTGCATTTCAATGAATTTAGATACATTCCAAATCTTATTTACTAATTTACGTCCTCTTTGTAGTGTTTCTTCACTATAAACAATATCTGTTCCTAGACGTCCTGAACCAGCCCAATAACGAATGACATCAGCAGAATATTGGTTAATAAGAGATAATGGTTCAACTTTACTATTACCTTTACTCTTACTAATTTTTTCACCTTTACCAGCCATTACAAATCCAGAAATCATTACATTATCCCATGGTCTTTGTCCAAAATGATAAAAACTTTTAACGATTGTATAAAAATCCCATGTTCTAATAATTTCTGAGGCATTAGTTCTTAAACTCATAGGTTTTAAAATATCTTCATAGTTATCTTTTTCACCATAACGCATATTGATTAATGGTGTTACTGATGATGTTGCCCAAGTATCCATTACATCTGTTTCAGGAACAAACTCAGTACATCCACATTTAGGACATTTATCTACCTTTGGTGAATCCACTAATGGATTAACTGGTAAATCTTCTTTTCTTGCAAATATTGGCTCTCCACACTCTTTACAATACCAAACTGGGAATGGAACTCCAAAGTATCTTTGTCTTGATATACACCAATCCCACATGATATTCTCAACCCATTCATTATATCTATTTTGCATGTGAGCTGGATGCCATTTAATTTCATTTCCAATTTTCAAAAAGTCTTCTTTATGATCCATAGTATCAATAAACCATTGTTTCATAACAGAGTATTCTACTTCTTTACCACATCTTTCATGTGTTTGAACTTCATGCTCTAATTCTTCAATTTTTACTACAAATCCACCTGCTTGTAAATCTTCAATAATTTGTTTTCTTGCTTCTTTAATTTTTAGTCCTCCATAATTTGGAACACTATCTATAATTCTTCCATCATTTGTAAAAATATATTTTAATGGTAAATTATATTTCTTCCACCACTCAATATCAGTTTGATCTCCAAAGGTACAACACATTACTACTCCAGTACCTTTATCAATAGCAACTTTCTCATCTGCCATAATTGGTACTTCTACATCTATAACAGGAATATGGGCTATTTTACCAATTAAATGATTATGCTTTTCATCATTAGGATTTACAAAGACACATACAATAGCAGGTAATAATTCTGGACGAGTTGTTGCAATAGTAAACTCTTCTCCATCTTCTACAGTTTTAAAATTAATATAATTGAATGTTGTTTTTATTGTTTTTGTTTCTAACTCTGCTTGTGCAATAGAAGTTAAACATTCATTACACCATAATGCTGGTGATTCTTTATGATAGCAATGACCTTTATCAATTAAGTCTAAGAAAGAAGTTTGACTGATTTTAATTGTAGAAGGACTAACTGTCTTATAATGAATATCCCAATCTGTACTTAC
>CALVIS010000087.1 GCA_944331805.1 uncultured Bacilli bacterium | reverse complement strand
AAATTACAGAAAGGTAATATGAAAGATGAGAAAGTACTTTCGGAAGTAGTTGATGAGATTGCTAATATGACTGGGAAAAGTGTAAGTAGTGAGAAGAAAGAAAGAATAATAAAAACTATTATGAAAGATGAAGTTCCTGATAATGTTGATAAAATGTTTTAAATTTTTAAAAAAAGTATGAATTTTGTAAATTGACCCTATTTTTGGAGGTCAATTTTTAATTTTCCCCTAGGGAATTTACTAAATTCAGGGCAAATTTTTCTCGAATTTACAAAATTCACTTTTTGCATTCATTTTCTTTATATGTTAGAGTTGTAGACATCTACGTAGAAATATTAATATTTGATTGGAGGAATTATATATGAATGATGAAATAATAAAGTTTAAAAAGGGGAAAACTTTAATAATGATTGCAGAGGGTGACCCTTTAGAAAAGGCAGGAAAAGCTAGCAAAGACACCAATAGAAGTGACTATACTGAACCCAGTGATGATAAAGTTAAGGAAGCATTAGATAGCTTGAAAGCAGATGGTATAGAAGATCTTTATCTATATTGTAGAAAAACTACTACCAATAATTGTAATGAGCCAAAATTAGATAAAGCTTCTTATACGGAAGGACTTGATAGAGGTATTGATATTGGTCTTGATTTAGGTGCTAAAGAAAAAAGAGTATCTATTGCCAAGTCTATGATTGAAGATGATGTATCACTTAACAAAGTTGTTAAATATACAGGTTTAACTTTAGAAGAAATAGATGATTTAGTCTCACTTTAATAGAGGTTATACTAATGAAAATTTTCAAGAGAAATCTCAATAAAACTGCAGATTTAAGTGTTGATGAAATAAAATCTCAATATTATGATAAAGGCTATGATGATGGAAGAAGTGATGGAGATTATGATGCTAGAATAGATATTGCTAAGTCTCTTCTTAAGACTAATCTTTCAAAAAATGAGATAATTAAAATTACGGGTATTAGTCAAGAGGCATTAAAAGACTTAAATTCGTAAGGCAACTTTTAATTAAAGATTTTATAGTCTTTAGGATATACTTTTTATTAACATCATCTAGTTTATAGATAGCTATTAAGATATTTGGAAGCTTACTTATAAAGTTTTTAGATATTTCATCTAGAGTTGTTAAGCCAGTAGATTTTAAAACTGTGAAAAGAGAGTCAATAAAGATTTCTCTTTCTTTTTTTGATAGACTACTTAAAAAGTCATTTATAACTTTATTAGTGTAGATAGTACCATCTGATAAATCCTTTAAGATTATAAAGTTGTTATCTTCAACTAACCATGAGAAAGGGTCATGTTCTAAGATGCCTCTTGCACTACTTTTAATTATTTTATAGTTTTCATTAGTATATAAAAGCATACCAATAATAGATGAAGAGGGAACTATTTTCTCTATTTTGTCTTTAATATTTTGATAGTTTGATGTAGTTAAAAACTCTTTAATAAATCCTGGGCCATCATGAGAGTATATCTTTATTATTCTAGTAGATAAATTATTAGATAGATTACATCCTGCATAGACAGCAAGATTACCTCCTTTAGAGTGCCCTCCTATATAGAACTTTCTTGGTATTAGTTTAGTTACTTTCTCTACATAGTTTAAGGCTTCTTTTTGGGCAGGAACTGGTAACATAAAGGCCATATTAAAGTCTTCTTTCCAGCCTGTAAGAGTAGAATCTGTTCCTCTAAAAGAGATATACATAGTGTTATTTGGAAGTAAGAAAGTAACAGCAGAGAATTGTTTTTCTATTAAATCATTAGTATCTTCTACATAAAAACATGACTCAATATCTTTATATCTATTACTTGTTATAACTCTTTTAATAAACTCCCTATTCTTTTCTACTTTTGTGGTCTTAGATATATCTAAATCTTTTAATCTTGTTAAAGTATTAGGAAAATGAAAATAAGATAGATATGCTAGTATTAGACTATCTATACTATTAAAAGAAGATTCTTTAAAAGTTTTATTATTATCTTGTAAATAATCTAAAAAGTTTTTCAAAATTACTCCTTTCTTTCATAAAAACAAATTTTATGAATAATATTTATTAGAATAAAAGAAGAAAGAAGGCTGTGATGTTTATGGAAAAAACGGAAATCATTAAGAATATTGCTTTAAGAAGTGGTGGTGATATTTATTTAGGAGTTGTTGGGGCAGTTAGAACTGGGAAAAGTACTTTTATTAAGAGAATGGTGGAAACTTTAGTAGTTCCTTATATTGAAGATGAGTATGAAAAGAAAAGAACACTAGATGAGATTCCTCAAAGTGCTCAGGGTAAGACTATTATGACAACAGAGCCTAAGTTTATTCCTAATCAAGCTGCTAAAGTTAATATTGATGATTTTAGTTGTAATATTAGATTGGTTGATTGTGTTGGATATGTTATTCCTAATGCTAAAGGGGCAAGTGATGATAATGGTCCAAGGATGGTTAAGACTCCTTGGTATGATGAAGAGATTCCTTTTGTAGAGGCTGCAGAAGTTGGTACTGAAAAAGTTATTAAAGACCATTCTACGATTGGTATTGTGGTTACGACTGATGGTTCTATTGGAGAGTTTAATAGAAGTGACTATTTGGAGGCAGAAGAGCGAGTTATTGAAGAGTTAAAGGCTATTGGTAAACCTTTTATTGTTATACTTAACACGACTCACCCTACTCTACCTGAAACGGAAAGACTTGCGGAATCTATTAAAGAAGCACACAATGTTCCTGTTTTACCTATTAATGTAGAGGCTATGAACGAAAGAGAAATGATTAGCATTTTAAGAGAAGCTTTATATGAGTTCCCTGTCTTAGAAGTTAAAGTTAATATGCCTGAGTGGATTGCCATATTAAATGCTAATAATCCTATTAAACGTAAATATATTGATGTTATAAGAGAAAGTGTTATGGAAGTTGATAAGTTAAGAGATATTGAAAAGATTACTGACCACTTTAGAAGTAATGATGTAATAGAGAAAGCTTATTTATCTGATGTTTCTCCTGCTACTGGTATTGTTACTATTAATTTAGAGGCACCTAGTTCACTATATAGTGATGTCTTAAGAGATATTATTAAGATAGATGTTACTAGTAAAGCGGGATTATTATCGTTATTCCAAGACTATGAAGAAGCGAAGAGTGAGTATGACCAGATTAAATATGCTTTAAAAATGGTTAAACAGACTGGTTATGGTGTTGCTACTCCAACATTAGCTGATATGAAACTTGATACTCCTGAGATTATTAAACAAGGTCCTAGATATGGAATAAAGCTAAAGGCTGTGGCAAGTTCGATACATATGATAAGAGTCGATGTTAATTCTACTTTTGAACCTATTATTGGTAGTGAAGTTCAAAGTAAAGAGTTAATTGATTACTTAATGAGAGATTATGAAAATAATCC
>CALVIS010000086.1 GCA_944331805.1 uncultured Bacilli bacterium | reverse complement strand
TCATCATATGTAGGCCATTTTTCATAGCATAATGGTTCATATCCTAAAGATTCATTTAACTCTTCTGTAATATGAGGAGCGACTGGATTCAATAGTGTTAGTAGTAAATGATAATCTTCTTTAGTTATACTATCTAAGTCATCATAGGCATTAGTTAATATCATTAATGAAGATATATAAGTGTTATAACTCATTCTTGATAGTGATGAATCTAAGTCTTTTATTGTTTTATTTTGTAAAACTATTAATGAATCTGTAAAGCCTGTTTTATCATTAACTTTAGACTTTAGACGTTCTACTTTATCTAAGAATCTCTTACATCCTCTTAGGGAATCTGTACTCCATGGTACATCTTGAGTATAGTCACCCATAAACATTTCATAAGTTCTAAGGGTATCAGCACCATATTCTTTTACGATATCATCAGGATTTATTACATTACCTTTACTCTTACTCATCTTCTGATTATCTGGTCCTAAAACCATACCATGACTAACACGAACATCAATCATTTCTTTAGATGGAACTAAGCCAATATTATATAAGAACTGTACCCAGAATCTTGCATATAGTAAATGTCTTGCTGTATGTTCCATACCTCCATTGTACCAATTTACTTTTTGCCAATATTTCATAGCATCCATAGAAGCAAATTCTTTGTCATTATCTGCATCCATAAATCTTAAGAAATACCAAGATGAACCTGCCCAGTTAGGCATAGTATCAGTCTCACGTCTTGCAGGACCACCACAACATGGACAAGTTGTATTAACCCAGTCTGTTATTTTAGCAAGAGGTGACTCTCCTGTATCTGTTGGTTCATATTCTGCAACGTCTGGAAGTAATAGAGGTAAGTCTTTCTCATCCATAGGTTGCCATCCACATTTTTCACAGTATATCATTGGTATTGGTTCTCCCCAGAATCTTTGTCTTGAGAAAATCCAGTCTTGTAAACGATAGTTTGTTTTTTCTCTTCCTAAATTGTTTTCTTTTAAGTACTCTAACATTCTATTTATAGAGTCTTTTTTATTTGTATAACCATTTAAGAAGTCAGAATTAACCATTTTACCATCGCCAGTATAAGCTTCTTTAGAAATGTCTCCACCTTCAATTACTTCTATGATAGGAATATTATATTTCTTAGCAAAGTCATAATCTCTTTGGTCATGAGCAGGAACTGCCATAATTGCACCTGTTCCATAACCCATCATAACATAGTCAGAGATAAAGACGTCAACTGTCTTACCACTTACAGGGTTCTTTACAGTTATACCTTCTAGTTTTACACCTGTTTTATCTTTGTTTACTTCTACTCTTTCAAAAGCACTTTTACTTTTAGCATACTCTTGATACTTTCTTACTTCATCCATATTAGTAATTATATCTTTTAGTTTTTCTAATATTGGATGTTCTGGTGCCACTACCATGAAAGTTACACCAAATAATGTATCACATCTTGTGGTATAGACAGTTAATTTATCATTAGTCTCTTCAATAGTAAAATCTATCTCTGCACCTGTTGACTTACCTATCCAGTTTATTTGTCCTAGTTTTACACGTTCTGCAAAGTTTGTATCATCTAAACCTTTAAGTAAATCTTCGGCATAATCACTCATTCTTAACATCCATTGTTCTTTTTCTTTTTGTAAAACTTTACTACCACATCTTTCACATACACCACCAGCAGCATCTTCATTTGACAATACACTTTTACAAGTTGGACACCAGTTTACATCTTTTTTAGCTTTATAAGCCATACCATGTTTGTAAAATTGTAAGAACTGCCACTGAGTCCATTTATAGTATTCTGGATCTGTTGTTGAGAACTCTCTATCCCAGTCAAAGGAGAATCCTAGTGACATCATTTGTCCTTTAAAGGTTTTTATATTTTCTTTAACAGCATCTTTTGGATGAATATGATTTTTAATAGCATATTGTTCTGCAGGTGCACCAAAGGCATCCCACCCCATTGGGAATAAAACGTTATATCCTTGCATACGTTTTACTCTTGCAAGTACATCTTGAGCAGTATAACTTCTAACATGACCTACATGTAATCCTGCTCCTGATGGATAAGGAAACTCTACTAAAATATAGTATGGTTCTTTATCTTTTTCTCCTGTTACAGCTTTAAAGCACTTATTATTTAGCCAATAATCTTGCCATTTCTTTTCTATATCATTAATTTTTTCCATTCTTACAACATCCTTTCTTCATGTATATTCTTCCTACTATATCATAACTTACAAGTATTAATAGCATTATTAAGACAAAGCCTATTAATAACTGTAAATAAAAACTATCTAATAATGAGACTATTGTTACTACTAATGAAATATCAAAAGCACTAACTGCACTAATTATATTTAAGAGTCTCTTATAGTTTAGTTTATCTAAGTCAAGGTTATACTTACCTATCAGGTAATTAACCTCAACTGGTTTCTTTCTTCTTTTATCTTTTTTAGATTTTCTTACTAAAAATAATTCATAGATTATAAAAACTAGTAAGAAAGTCATAATAAATAATATTAACTCATCTAACATAATACTCCTCCTAACAAAAATAGATTCCTATTAACAAGAACGAGTTAAACCCGTGGTACCATCTTGCTTCATAGAAATCTATGCACTTTAAAGTTATATCGGACTTATCCGTAAATGTTTAAGGTTATCAAGTTCAAAAAGCTATTATGTTTGTTTCCACCAACCACAAACTCTCTATTAAAATAGGTCTTTTTTACTACTACAACCACATTTAAAATCTAGTATTATTATACGAAATATTATTGGGTATTGCAACTACTTTTTATTTATACTATATGTTTTAACTCTATAAGTTCTATCTGTATGAACAATAGAATTACATATTGGAAGCATATCTTCTTTTTGAAGTGAACATATAGTTGAACTCTTTTTATTATAGGTAGGAAACATAGTAATTATTTTATTAGTATTAGGAATAGTTGCAACACGTATAAAATTTAATTTTCTACCATCATAGTCACTAATTCCTATATTAGCAAATCTAAAGATATATGTATCAGAAAAATCCCAATTCAATTTTATTTCTCTTTTTTCAAACTCAATATTTCTTGATATGGCAAGAAATAATTCTTCTAAATCATATTTATTATAAAAGATTGTTCCAGTATCTTTAGTTGGTATATTATTTTTACTAGTATGTCTTAAGGTAATATGCTCTAAAGCTTTTTTATGATCATATTTCACATACTGTTGTTCCTTATAGTCTAATTCTTTAGGGGTTTCTATTCTTTTATTTACAAATAATTTTAGAAATACTTGTACTCTTTTTAAATATTGTTCTGCTTTTTTTAAATCTTTTTCTCTCTTTAAATCTTGAAAGTTTCTATTTATATTTTTCTTCCATAAATTGTATAGTTTGTCATATTTTTCTAATTTAATATAGACTTCACTTAGACTTTTATAAACACAAAAATA
>CALVIS010000085.1 GCA_944331805.1 uncultured Bacilli bacterium | reverse complement strand
CTATTTTGGCACTATTTATACTATTTTTCACTGTCTTTAAAACTCCTAACTATATCTCTAAATTCATCCCCTCTATCCTCACATTGTTTATATTGATCCCATGATGCTGATGCCGGACTAAGTAACACCGTATCACCATCCACCACTACATTGTTAATGTAATCCATCGCTTTGTTTAGTTTTTCAAAAGTATTAGTCTTAATACCAACACTCTCTCCGTACTCTTTAACTCTATCACGACACTCTCCAATACCAACTATCTCTTTAACAGGACTAATAAAGCTATCTAAATCATGAAAATCTTGTCCTCTTTCTAATCCTCCAAGTATTAAAATAACATTCTTATCAAATGATGATAAAGCTATCTGGGTACACTTAGTATTAGTAGCTTCTGTATCATTATAATAGTCTACTCCCTTAACTTTATCAATAAACTCTAATCTATGTCTAACACCAGTAAATGTCTTTAAAACAGAGACTATTGACTCATTATCAACTCCTACTTCTTTAGCAATCATCATGGCCCCTAAAGCATTCTCAACGTTATGATTACCTTTAAGTAGAAACTCATCCCTATTCATAATAAATTCATCATAGTAATAAAATTTATCATCTAACATATAAGCCCCATTTATCTCGCGTTTAGAAGAAAAGTACTTAACATTACTCTTAATATTTCTAGTACCTTTCATAACTTCATCATTTTCTATATTTAGTATTGCAATATCATCATCCTGCTGATTTTTAAATAGTTTAAGTTTATCTTCTTTATAAGCTTCATAACTACCGAAGAAATCTATATGAGCTTCTGACAAGTTAGTCATCAATGCAATATGAGGATTAAACTTATCCATATTAGCAAGTTGTTGGCAAGATACCTCCATAACAATAATATCACCGCTTTCTAATTTATCTAGAAAACTACACAAAGGATAGCCAATATTACCTGCTAAATGTACTCTTTTACCAGATTTTTTTATCATCTCATAAGTAAGAGTTGTCGTAGTAGTCTTTCCATTAGTACCAGTAATTCCAATTAAGGTAACATCATCTGGTAATAATCTATAAGCCATCTCTGCCTCATTAATAACAGGAATACCTAACTCCTTAGCCTTTACTACATACTTATGGTCATTTCTAATACCAGGATTTTTAATAATATAATCAAAACTATCATCAAGTAAATCATCAGGATGACTATCAAATATTAAAGTAATACCTAACTCCTCTAACTCTTTAACTTTCTTATCATCTTGTTTATCACGACTACCACCATCATTTAATATAATAGTATTATTATGTTTACTTAAATACTTACATGCTTCATACCCACTGCGAGCCATTCCTAATACTAATATCTTTTTATTATCAAACATAATCATCCCTCATTTCTCTACTAACATTATACTAAATTATGGAAATATTTAAACCCTTTAATTGAAAAGTATCTAATATATTGATATAATTTAATAAAGGAAAGGGAAGTAGAGGATATGAAGATAATAACTTTAGATGAAATAAGTTTTGATAAATTTGCAAATACTCATAAATATCGTAACTATTATCAAACATCAGCATATGCCAAGACTATAAAAAATCATGGCTATGATATTCACTATATAGGTATTATAGATGATTTAGGCAACCTAATGGGAGCATCTCTCCTTCTTTATAAAGAGGTATTTATGAATTATAAAATTGCCTATGCTCCTCGTGGTTTTCTCTTTGACTACACTAATGTTAATAATTTAAAAGAATTAGCATCTAGACTAAAGAAGTTACTAAGTAAACAAGGCTTTATCTCAGTTACAATCGACCCATATCTTCCTGTTAATATCAGAGATAAAGATGGTAAAATAATGAATATTAATAATGAAGCTAATATCGCTTTAGAAAACTTAAAAGCCAGTGGTTTTAACTATCTAGGGCCTAATCTTTTCTTTGAAAGTAAAAAACCTAGATTTGAAGCAATTGTAACACTTGATAACGATATTAAAGACATTTACCAAAGTTTTGAAAAAAGAGTAAGACACAAAATAAAGAAAGCTATTAGAAGTGGTGTTGAAATATATAAAGGCAGTAAAGAAGAATTAGAATTATTTTATGAACTTATCAAAAAGAAATATAATAAACCTCTTAGTTATTATATTGATTTATATAACAATTTTGAAAATAATATTGATTTATACTTTGCTAAACTAAATACCGAAACTTTTGTAATTACAAGTAGATTACAATATGAAAGAGAAATAGAAATAAACAATGATTTAGCCAATAAAATTCAAGCAACATCTAATGCCAATTCTAAAAAGAAATTAATTAATGAAAAGATGGAATCAGACAAATTAGTAAACACATACAAAAAGAACCTTGTCTGGGCTACTAACTTATTAAAGGATAATCCTGAAGGATTAATTATTGGAACATCTTTAAATTTAACTTATGACAACGTCTGTTATCTAATTATAGAAGGTTTTAATCAAAGTTTTAAAACTCTAAACCCTAACTATCTTATAAAATGGAAAATGATAAATGACTACAAAAATAAGAATATAAAATATATAAATTTAAATGCTGTTAGTGGAGAATTTACTAAGATAAATAAGTATAGTGGTCTTAATGAAATGAAATTAGGTTTTAATTCTTTAGTCACTGAATATATTGGTGAGTTTGAACTAATCATCAGCCCTCTACCATATAATTTATATAAAAACTTAAATAAGGATAAAGACAAGAAGAAGTAAAAAATATTCTAATCGCTAGAATATTTTTTTATATCATCTTCATTAAAACAAATACTATCCATTATTTCATTAGCAACTTTTTCCCACTCTTCATAAGTATTAACAGAACAGTTGAACTCAACAGTAACTAATTTATTATCAAGAGTAAAGAATCTTATATTATAATATGTATTCGCATCTGTTGCCACTAATCTTGCAAAAGTCTTATCATATTTTTGATATACACCACTATCTATTACAGTCATTCCTGTAAGACCTGCTACTCTATTATTAAGATATGCTTCTAAGCCATCATCAGTCATATCTTCATTAGTAGTACTAACAAAAACATGTTCAGTATCTGATTCACTCATAAACACAAGTTCAGGACGATTATTATAATTATATTTACTCTTTAACGTCGCCTCATCTAACATTATAAAAGTATCAGGAACATTTAAGAAGAAACTACTATCAACTCTATAAGTCTTAAAGTTAATCTCTACTCCATTAACTTCAATTTTGTCTTCCTTCTCTTCAACTTCCTCTTGTTTTTTATCCTCTTCTTTATTAATTGATTTTACATGATTATCATGAATCATATTAGCAAGAAAGAAAGCAACCACTACTATTACAATAATACCAATAACCCCTAAAATAATCTCTTTTCTTTTCATATTTAACACCATAAAAAGTATAACACATAACAAACAAAAAAAGAAGTCCTAAGACTTCTTTTAAGTTTCTATTATCCTTCGATTTCAGAAACAACACCAGCACCAACAGTACGTCCACCCTCACGGATAGAGAACTTA
>CALVIS010000084.1 GCA_944331805.1 uncultured Bacilli bacterium | reverse complement strand
CTTATCGCTTCATCAGGTATTACTATCTCATCACTTTCTTTATTTAAATTAGGTATAAATACTAAGATTAAACTTGCTAAGATTAAATATTTTTTCATATAAAAATATCACCCTTTCTACACTTAATTAATGAGTGATATTTTATTTTTTTAATCAATATTTTTTTCGACAAAAAGCATTCTATCTTTATTACTTAAATCTTTTTTTATAGTTACTTTACTATTAGGAATAGTATTATTAATTAATTCTTTTAAAGCACTACCTTCAAGATAACCTATTTCAAAGGCGATTAAGTAATCATCTTTTAGGTAGTTATTAATATCTTTTAGAATGTTTCTATAACAGTCTAAGCCATCTATTCCTCCATATAAAGCAAGATGAGGTTCATTATTCTTAACAATCTCTTCTATTTCTTCATCAGTCATGATATATGGTGGATTTGAGGTAATAACATCATATTTATCTATAGGAACATTACTAAACCAGTCACTTTTTATAAAGTTTGCATCTAGTCCTAAAGTTTTAGCATTATCTTCAGCGACTATTAAAGCTTCTTCACTAATATCAACTAAAGTTACTAAAGAATCAGGAAAGAAGTGTTTTAAAGTTAGCCCTATAACTCCACTACCACAGCCTAGGTCTAAGATTTTAGGATTAGTTATATTTTTATTTTCAAGATAGTTTTTGATATTTTCAACTAACTCTTCTGTCTCAAAACGGGGTATAAGTACATTTTCATTAACTTTAAACTTTAATCCATAGAAATTAACATGACCTATTACATATTGAATAGGTCTATTTTCACTTAAAGCTAGTAAAGCTTCTTTATAAAGATTAACTTTATCTTCTTCTACAACTTTATCTAAGATAGTTAATAGTTCTAAGGGATTAACTTCTAGAAAGTTAGCCAGTAACATTTTAGCATGAGTACTACTTGTATATTTTTTGCCATAGACAATTAACTCTTCAACTGTCATTCTTCTTCTCCTGCTAGCTTTCTTCTTTGGTCTTCCATAGTTAAAGTTTCTATTATCTCATCTAAATCTCCATTCATAACTCTATCTAAGTTATTAGTAGTAAAGCCAATTCTATGGTCAGTTACTCTATTTTGAGGATAGTTATAAGTTCTTATTTTTTCGGCTCTATCACCTGTACCTATTTTATTACGACGAGACTCACCTAATTCTTCTTCTTGGCGTCTTAATTCTTGTTCATAAAGTCTTGCTTTTAATACTTTCATGGCTTGTTCTTTATTTTGAATTTGACTTCTTTCATTTTGACAAGTAACTACTGTATTAGTTGGTAAGTGAGTTATACGAACAGCACTATCTGTAGTATTTACTCCTTGTCCACCACAACCAGATGAACGATAAATATCTATTCTAAGGTCTTGGGGATTTATTTCGATATTAACATCTTCTGCTTCTGGCATTACAAGTACTGTTGCAGTTGATGTTTGAATTCTACCATTACTTTCCGTAACAGGTATTCTTTGAACTCTGTGAGAACCACTTTCATATTTAAGCTTTGAGTAAGCGCCATTACCTTTAACCATAAATTCTACTTGACTAAAGCCACCTGCTGTTCCTTCTTCAGCATTGATTAATTCTGTTTTGAATCCAACTTTATCAGCATATTTAGAGTACATTCTATAAAGGTCTCCTGCAAAGATATTAGCTTCATCTCCTCCAGCTGCTCCTCTAATTTCTACTATAACATTTTTATTATCGTTAGGGTCCTTTGGTATTAAAAGTATCTCTAAGTCATGTTCTAACTTTTCTTTTTTAGCTTCTAAGTCCTTTAACTCTTCTTTAGCGATATCTTTTAATTCTTCATCTTTTAACATTTCTTTAGTCTCAGGAATATCTTCTAATACCTTTTTATATTCACGATATACTGTAACTGTTTCTTCTAAATCAGACATTTCTTTTGATAATTCTCTTGTTTTATTAATATCTTTTAGAACTTCTTCACTCATTAGTTCTTGTTGTAAGTCCATATATTTCTTTTCAGTAGCTTCAAGACGTTCTATCATAATAACCAGTCCTTTCTTTTTCTTTGTAATTATAGCATAGCTTACCTCTAAATACAATCTTGTTTTCTAAATAAAAAGAACTAAATATTTTAGCTTTAGTTCTCTTCTAATTCATCTTCATCTACTACAACTAAATCTTTTAAATCTTCATTAGCATCATCATAGTCATCATCGTCATCTGTATCCCCAGAGTCATAGTTATCTTCCTCTTCTTCATCTGGTAAGATGGTATCTTCTTTAATTTCTTCTTCCTCATCTTCTTCGTCTTCATCTTCTGTTACTTTAACGATTTTATCAGAGGTATGACGACTTCTTAAATCCCAACAACCATCTTCTAGTAAGATGAATCTCTTATCAGTTGTAAGAAGGGTATAATAGTCACCTATTTTCTCTTCAAAAGTTTTATTAGGAAGTTCTAGTAATGCTACTACTTTTTTGAAAAGGTCAGCAGTATTCATTTTACCTTCTTCTTCTAATATATAATATGTTATATCCTTATGTGACAGTAGTTCTAAATCTTCTTTTTTCATTTTAGCTAACTTCATAAAAATTCCTCCTATAGCTAAGACATTATATGTAATAATTTTTTATTTGTGTATTAAATCAGATAAAGTTATAGCATGAATTTATATAAAAGGCAATACTTTTTTATATATTTATATTTTTTTACACATTAATTTTGATTTAACACTTCAATTATTAATATGCTAACATATGCAAAATAGGTTTTAATATAACTTTTATTCTACTTTTAGTTTTGAATGATAGCAAACTATAATACCTCTTTTTTATTTTTCTTTTGCTTTAATTTATCTCGTATTATATCAAATATAGGAAAAAGTAGTTGATAAACAAATATAATTAAATAGATTCCATCAACTGGAAAATTTGAGACTAATCCCCAACTTATTTCTAACCCCAATGTAAATAAAATTATTATAAATTCAAGAATCATGAAAATACTAAACATAGTAATAAATATAATTATAAAACTCCAATGAGTTTCTTTACATTGTTTTAAATCTTTCTTTAGATACTCTTGCCAAAAAAATGTATATAATAATATAAAAACGGCTATACATATTATAAATATTATAATATTAATTTCATAAATTTCTTTACTAAACAAAATACCTGTACTTATGCCTACTTTTTTGGTATTAATAAAAGATAAATTAAATATTATGAAACTAACTATACTAAATATTAAAATATGTAATATGGTTTTGAAAATTATTTTAACATTATTTTTAGATTTTATTGACATTATTTAAAACTCCTTCTTACATTTTTTCTGGTACTTCAATAGCAAGTATATCTAGTAGTTCTTCGTTAGTTTCTTTAACTAATTTTGTAAGTGTAAGCCAGCTTTCTTTTATCTTTTCATCACTTTCAGTTAAGATGTGATTTTGCTCATAAAATCTACTGAATAAACTTGTTAAATTATATAGGTAATCTGCTATAGAACTTAAATCTTTATTATTATAAGCTTTATGTAAAATATTATTCTTCTCCATTAA
>CALVIS010000083.1 GCA_944331805.1 uncultured Bacilli bacterium | reverse complement strand
TTACCGATTTTTATAATAGGACATTTTGTTTTGTAAACGAAAATACAAAAGCGGACATTTTGAAAAAAAAGTCACAACTTTCTTGCCTAATACTTTGAAAAAATCCTAATCTATAGTATAATACTAGTAGATTTAAAGAAAGAAGGAATATATATGAAAATAATATCTATTAATGCAGGAAGTAGTTCTTTGAAGTTTAGTCTTTTTGATATGGACGATAAAAAAGTAATCGCTTCAGGACTATTTGAACGTATTGGTATAGATGGAAGTAGTTATACTATTAAGTATAATGGTGAGAAAATTAAAACAGAAGCAGAACTTGCAACTCATACAGATGCTGTTAAGATTTTATTAGATAAACTAGTTAGTCTTAATATTATTAAATCATTAGATGAAATAGATGGAGTAGGACATCGTTTAGTTCATGGTAAAGATAAGTATAAAGAGTCTTGTCTAATAACAGATGAAGTAGTTAATGACCTAATCGCTTTTAAAGATTTTGCTCCTCTTCATAATCCTGCTAATGTATTAGGAATACAAGCTTTTAAGGAAGTATTACCAGATGTTCCTATGGTTGGAGTATTTGATACTGCTTTTCATCAAACTATGGATGAAGAAGCATATCTATATCCAGTACCTTATTTCTGGTATAAAGCTCATGGAGTTAGAAAGTATGGATTTCATGGTACTAGTCATAGATACATTGCTAAAACTATTAGTGAAAAACTTGGTAGAAATGACTTAAAAATAATTAGTTGTCATGTTGGTAATGGTGGCTCTATTACTGCTATTAAAGATGGTAAATGTGTTGATACTTCTATGGGCTTTACTCCATTAGCAGGTATAATGATGGGGACTCGTTCTGGTGATGTTGACCCTTCTATTATTACTTATATTATGGAACAAGAAGGATTAAATGCTAAAGAAGTAATAGACATATTAAATAAGAAATCAGGACTACTTGGACTTAGTGAAATAAGTAGTGATATGAGAGATATTGTAAGTGCTATGGAAAGTGATGATGAACAAGGAGAGAAAGCTAAACGTGCCTTCTTAAAATACACAAGAACTGTTACAAATTATATTGCCCAGTACTATGTTTTACTAGGAAAAGCTGATGTTATCTGCTTTACTGCAGGACTTGGGGAAAATAGTGAACCATTTAGAAAGAAAGTTTGTGAAAACTTATCATGCCTTGGTGTAAAACTAGATAGCGAAGCGAATAAAGTAATGGGAGAGTTTAAAAAGATTAGTAGTGATGACTCTACTATCCCAGTATATGTAGTTCCAACAGATGAAGAGCTAATGATCGCTCTAGATACCCTTAAATTAATTAGTTAGATTGGATGAAGTTATGTTTAAAAAAATATATAAAGAGATAAAAAAATATAATACTATTGTAATTGCAAGACATATAGGAGTTGACCCCGATGCCCTAGCGAGTCAGCTTGCCTTAAAAGAATCTATTAAATTAACATTCCCTAATAAGAATGTTTATGCAATAGGTAATGGTTCTTCAAAGTTTTCCTATATGGGAAAATTAGATAAATTAGAAGACTTTGATAACTTTCTTCTAATAGTTTTAGATACCCCAGATAAAAAAAGAATAGACTATAAAGATTATAGTAAAGCAAGTATGACTATTAAAATAGACCATCATCCTTTTATAGAAGATTTTGGTGGAATAGAATACATAGATGATAGTGCTAGCAGTACATCTGAAATCTTGATGGAACTATTACTTAATACTAAGTTAAAATGTAATAGTGAGATAGCAAAACTTTTATACTATGGACTAGTATCAGACTCAAATAGATTCCTATTTGATAGTTCTACATCTAAAACTTTTAATCTTGTAAGTACATATTTATCTAAATATCCCCTTAAACTATCAGATATTTATACAAACCTATATTTAAGACCTTTAAAAGAAGTAAGATTAGAAGGATATATCTCTTTAAATATGAAAGTAACAGAAAATGGTGTTGCCTATATTATCTTAACTAATGACATTATTACTAAGTTTAAAGCCGATAGTGCCTCAGCAGGTAATATGATTAATAACTTTAACTTTATAGATGAAGTCTTAGTTTGGATTATCGTAACTGAAGATGTTAAAAATAATAATGTTCGTGTCAATATTAGAAGTAGAGGACCAGAGATTAATAAAATCGCCGAAAAATATAATGGTGGAGGTCATCCCCAAGCAAGTGGTGCCAGACTATCATCAATTGATGAAGCCGAAGCCTTAATCTCTGATATTGATTATGCAACAGAAAACTATATAAAGAAAGAGATGAGTAAACATGAAAATAACTAGTGCCGAACTTAAGATTATGGCTACCCGTCGTAGTCAATATCCTGAAGATATGAAAAGCGAATTCCTTTTAGTAGGACGTAGTAATGTTGGTAAAAGTAGTTTTATCAATACACTTTTAGGAAGAAAAAACCTTGCTAGAACTTCATCTCATCCTGGAAAAACCCAAACCCTTAACTTCTATGAAGTAAATAAAGAGTTCTATCTAATAGATGTACCAGGTTATGGTTATGCCGAAGTTAGTAAAAAAAGAAGAGAAAAATTTGGTAAAATGATAGAAGAATATTTAGAGACTAGAAAGCAGTTAAAAAGAGTCTTTATGATTGTAGATTTTCGTCATAAACCAACTGAAGATGATGTCTTGATGTATAACTTCTTAAAATACTATAATCTTCCTGTAACAATCGTTGCTACTAAAGCCGATAAAATAGGAGCAAGTAAAAAAGATAAATGTAAAAAACAGATTACAGATACCCTTGATTTAGTAGTAGGAGATGATTTAGTAATTTTCTCAAGTATAACTAAAGAAGGAAAAGATAAAGTAATGAAAACAATAGAAGACTTAAGCGTCGACACGATTTAAGTCTTTTTTCATACTCTATAATAGGTGAAGTTTCATGAAGTTAATAATAAAATCAGATACCTTATATTATTTAATATTGCCAGTTAATTTAAAGAGTCTAACAGAAGAAGAAATAATAACTAAAATAAAACATATCTTTCTAAATTATAATCATAAATATCATCTATTAGAACCAGGATTTTACGAAGTAGATGTTTATCATCATAATATTGTAGGAACTATTTTAAAAGTAGAGAAAATAGATACCTTTGATTTCTCAGAAGAAGTGGATTTAAGAGTAGTTATTAAAGATAAAATAAAAATATATCTAAAACTAATAGATGAAACAGACTTTCCAGAATTTAAAAGTAAAATAGATGTGGATACTCTAAGTCTAAAAGATTATTTACATCTAATAGAACACTCTAATATTATTATAGACACAAAAAAAGTTCTCAGTTAGAGAACTATAGCAATCATGTTGTTAGAACCTTTATTAACAACCTTAGTTAAAGTTTGTTGTAATTTATATCTAATATTATCTGGCATAGAATTAATTTTCGCTTGTATTCCTTCTTGAACAATATTATCTAAACTTCTACCAAATATTTCACTCTTCCATATCTCACTAGGATTATTTTCATAATCTCTCATTAAGTAATCAATTAACTCTTTACTTTGAACTTCACTACCAATAATAGGTTCAAA
>CALVIS010000082.1 GCA_944331805.1 uncultured Bacilli bacterium | reverse complement strand
TACAATTCTCATATAGAGGATGGTGTTAATCTATGGAGTTAAATAAAATGACATTTATTGATTTATTTGCTGGTATAGGTGGCTTTAGATATGCACTTTCTTCTTTCGGATGTAAATGTGTTTTTTCATCAGAATGGGATAAATATTGTAGAGAAAGTTATAATCTTAATTTTGGAGAAGTTCCTTATGGTGATATAACTAAAATAGATGAAAAAGATATACCAAAATTTGATATTTTGTGTGCGGGTTTTCCTTGCCAACCATTTAGTATTTCTGGTAAACAAAAGGGTTTTGCAGATACAAGAGGTACACTTTTCTTTGATATAGTTAGAATTGTTTGTTATCATAAACCTAAAATTATTTTTCTAGAAAACGTTAAAAACTTAAAAGCTCATAATGGAGGAGCGACTTTTGAAGTTATTTCTAATACCTTAAATGAATTAAATTATAATATTTATTATAAAGTGTTGAATGCTAAAGATTTTGGATTACCTCAAAATAGGGAAAGAATTACAATAGTTTGTATTAGGAAAGACATAGATAATGGTAATTTTTCTTTTCCTAAGCCATATAATTCTTTTACTACTATTAGCGATATTAAAGAAGATGATAAAGATACTAAAAAATATATTATAGAACGTGATGATATTTATATTGATGAAGTTAAGTTACAAAAAGCGATAGAGAATGGTAGGGTTAATAAACCAGTCCAAATTGGTATAATTGGTAAAGGTGGACAAGGTAATAGAATATATCATGAGAATGGAATTGGTATTACTTTAGCCGCTTCTAGTGGGGGTGCTGCTTCTAAGACTGGAGCATATTATATAAATGGTAAAGTTAGAAAGTTAAGTCCAAGGGAAGCGGCTAGATTACAAGGCTTTCCTGAGGATTTTGTTATCATTGATAATGAGAATCAGGCTCTTAAACAGTTTGGTAATTCAGTACCAATTAATTTGTTAAAAGAAGTATTTAAAGGTTTAGAAAAAATATAGGGGGATTAAATGAGTAAATGGAAAGTTTTTGAGAATGAAATGACTTCTTATTTGCAAGAGATGTTAGATAACTATAATACTATTGTTAAACAATATGGTAATTCAGATAGTACTGTTTCAGATATAGAGATATTTAGTAATAGTAAGAAATTCTTTGTAGAAGTAAAAATGCCAGTATCACAGACTTCTCAGTTTGTTGTTGAGATTAAAGATAACAAGTTTCTATATGGCAATAAGAATAGATATGCTTCAAATAAATATTCTGATGAAATAATTAAGATACTTAATGATAATTTTGAACTATATAGAAAAGTTAATAAGAAAGGCTTTGCTGTTCCTGTTTCTTCTTTAGCTTCGTTTGGATGGGTTATTTCTAATATGAAAAATAAGGGTGTAGAGTTTATAATATCTGTTGATAATAGTAATAATCAAATAATTATTCCTGTTGATAAGATTAGTGAAATATTTAATATAAGAACTATTTTAAGAAGAAAGAAAAGCGGTAGTAGAAGATTACCTAAAGCATATTATGATGATTTTAAAGAGCGATTAAAATTAAGATTTTCAAAATATAAATATAACTTATATTTTGAAAATAAAAGATTATATCTTTATATTCCCATTAATTTGTCTAAGAGTGAGTGTTATCTAAGTAGTGATTTATTAAATAATGGACAAAGTTATTTTCTTTCTAATAAAGGTAATTATAAGTATGAAGTTAAAATAACTTCTGACACAAATAATCCTAATATTATTTTTGAATTATCTTTGAAGGATAATATAGATTATGATATGTTTACTATACAGATGATTATTGATTACTTAAATAAAGATTAAAAAAAGACTATATTGAAATTATTAAAACTTCATTATAGTCTTTTTATATTATCTTTTAATCCATTTTCTATTAAGTTAGATGCTAAATCTATTACTTCTTCAATAGGGACTTTTTTACCATCTCGATACCAAGTTCTATACATGCTAACAGTGGCAGAGTTTAAATAACTAATTATCATTTTGGCTTTAAAGTCATCTAAATTATAAATACTTTTAAAATTATCTTTACCAATACTTCTTACTTTAGTGTTAATTATTTCTCTTAAGTAATTATAGTCAATGCTGTTGTTTAACTTTTCAAATAAAGGATCACTGTTAGTAAAAAGAAAATAATCTTTAACAATTCTTTTAGGATTTAGAAAGTGATCATAATCTTTAGTATATTCTAGAAAAGCAGTTGCCATTTCTGTTAATACTTCATTTAAAATATCATCTATAGATTCATAATGTAAATAGAATGTTCTTCTATTAATCATGGCTTTTTCACATAGTTCTTTAACAGTAATCTTTTCATAATCCATTTCTAGAAACATTTCTTTAAAATTATCTTTTAATAGTTTTTTAGTTCTTTGAACTCTTAAGTCAGTGTCTTTCATTTTTAATTATCTCCTTTTTACACAAATTTTAAAATCTGTGAATTATTTCTCATAACGATTTAGACTGTGATAGTAAAATTTTATTAGTTTTATTATAATTTAAAAGTGAGAAATGAGCAATTGGGGGATTTTCTGATTAATAAAATAATAAATATAGGTTATATTAAAAAAGGAGGAGATTTGATGAACTATATTTTATTAAATGATGGAAATAAGATGCCATCTTTAGGGTTAGGAACATTTATGTTAAAACCTAATGAGGCAGAAGAGGCAGTTTATAATGCCTTAACTTGTGGTTATAGACTTATTGATACTGCTAATGCTTATATGAATGAAAGAGCGGTTGGTAGAGGTATTAAGAGAAGTGGTGTTAAAAGAGAAGAGATTTTCTTAGAGTCAAAGTTATGGCCAACTGTTTATACAAAAGAGAGTGCAGTTGATGAGATGCTTGAAAGATTAGATGTAGATTATGTTGATTTATTACTTCTTCATCAACCAGCAGGGGATTATATTACCGGATATAAAATGATGGAAAAAGCAGTTAAGGAGGGCAAGGTTAAATCTATCGGACTATCTAACTTTGAAGGAGAACCTTTAAAGAAAATTCTTGAAGTTTGTGAGATTAAACCTGCTGTTATTCAAGTAGAAGCTCATTCATATTATCCGCAAAATGAACTTAAGAAAGTGTTAAAAGACTATGATATTCATATAGAGGCTTGGTATCCATTAGGACATGGTGATAAGAGTTTATTAGAAGAGAAAGTCTTTAGTGAATTAGGAGAAAAATATGGAAAGACTCCTGCTCAAATTATTTTAAGATGGCATGTACAGTCAGGTAATATTGTTATTCCTGGTAGTAAGAATAAAGAACATATTAAAGATAATGCTGATATTTTTGATTTTGAGTTAACTGATGAAGAGCTGGATAGAATTAATAAACTTGATAAAAATACAAGATATTATATTCCTAATCCAGAAGTAGTAGCTAATTATGCAAAGATGGAATTAAATCCAGAAGCAGATATTTAATTAAGGAGATGATATAAATGGGAAAATTAGATGGAAAAGTTGCTGTTGTTACTGGTGGTAGTTCTGGTATTGGTCGGGGTATTGCTGAGCGTTTTGCCAAAGAAGGAGCATCTGTTATTATTAGACCTGTTCGGCAAGCTCAATTATAAATTTTGATTATATAAACAACAAATTATTCTTAACCTTTTTTCATA
>CALVIS010000081.1 GCA_944331805.1 uncultured Bacilli bacterium | reverse complement strand
CTACTCATAACAAGTATTAATTGTACTTTTTCTTTAGTACCTTTAGACATTGTCTTTAATTTTTGATTTAAATCAAGTCCTAACTTACCTATTAATTCTTTCGCTTTATCTATTCTAAAATCTTCATAAAAGTCTTTAAAATAGTTAAGTAACTCTAATACTGTCATATTATTATTTAAATAATTTTTATCAGGTAAGTAAGAGATTAACTTCTTAGTTTCAACTCCAAGGTCTAGTCCTTCTACTTTAATAGAACCAGAATCTTCTTTTAATAAATCATTTATTAATTTAATAAGAGTTGTCTTTCCACTACCATTAGGTCCTAAAAGTCCTACGATTTTACCTTTAGGAATGCTAAAAGTAACATCATCTAAAACTCTATTAGCACCATAACTTTTACATACATGACTAACTTCTAATAAAGCCATTAAATTTCACTCTCCTTTAGTATTTTCTTAATATCAACATCACTATATCCTAAAGATTTTAAATTATTAATAAAATCTTGATATAGACTTTTTGCAAGTAATCTTTTCTCCTTTAAGATAAACTCTCTATCTTCAGTAACATATTTACCACTAGTTCTAACTGTATAGATAAATCCCTCTTCTTCTAGAGTCTGCAAAGCTTTCTGCATTGTATTAGGATTAACTTGATATTTAAGAGCAAAGTCACGAACAGAAGGTATTTTACTACTAGGTAATAACTCACCTTTAAATATCTCTTTTTTAATTATTTCTTCTAGTTGTAAATAGATAGGTTTATCATTATCAAAAACATAACTTATAATTATCACCTCTTTTTGTATTACTTGGTTAATACAGTTATACAATAAATATATGTTAATGTCAAGAAAAACATTATTTTAATTGAACTATTTACAAGTCTTAGATATAATAAATGACATAAGGAGAAAAACGTATGACAAAAAATGAACTAACTAAAAGAATAGGTATTAAAGACATATATAGAAATGATGATTATACTTTTGTATATTTAGATAATGAGCAAAAATTATTAGTTAAAGATGAGAAAATATATGATATTTCTGAGTATGACTCTTTTCATAAAGTTATTACTATGAATAATATAGATTATGCTCTTGTATCAAAGGATTATACTATATACTTAATTAATATAGAAACTAAAGATATAGTCTTTGAAGATGACAAAGCTTTTGATGTAAAAAAAGAAGATGAAAGATGCATATATGTATTTATGAAAATTGGCGGTGGCGATGATAGTATTTATAACATTGAGACAAAAGATTACTTAAATATCCCTGCTGAATATGAATTTGAACATTCCTTAGAAAATAATTTATATGTTTATAGTGAAAAAAGCAAAAATTTTGAAAAAGAGTTTTTAGATAGAAAAAGAGTTGTTCTTAATGCTAATGGTAAAGTATTATTAAAAGATATTACAGGTTGGATTAATTATTGTGGTAATTATTTAGTAATTAACAACGATGCTAAAATAAGGATTATTAATTTAAACAATGAAGGTAATATAGAGGAAAAAACAGTAGAATTTAATAAAAACTTACTTATTAAACCATTATTTTATGATTGAAAAATAGTTTTAGTTAAAGAAGGATTAATAGAAATATATGATTTAGAGTTGAATCTAATTAAAAGCATTGAAGCCATCAACTTAAATAATATTGTAGATTATGAACTTACTAATAATACTTTAAAGTTTTGTGTACCTTATCAAAATACTAACAAGCATCTTTTTGTTAATTTAAAAAGTAGTAAGATTATTTCTCATGTTAGAATAGAACCATATCCATGGTGGATACCTACTACTTATATAGGAAGAGAAAAAATAAATGACGAAGAACAAGACTATTACTTTTATGATGAAGAGTTTAATTTCAAAAGAAAAACAAATGGTAAAAAGATTTATAGTGTTGATAGTAGTAAAGAATGTATGTTTTATATAGAAAGTGATAACAGAAAACAATTTCTTAATATGGAAAAAGGACTACTAAAAGATGTTTCTTATGGTTATATGTATTTTCATTTATCCCTTCCCTATGGTTATGGAGTTAATTTTGATACGGAAAAGATGGATTTCTTTGATGAAGAGTTAAATATTATTATAAAAGATTTTGATTATAAAAAATATAATATTGGTATTGATCACACAGAGTTCGTTTATTTTATAATAAAGGATTATCTATGTATTTCAAAACATGTTGTTGATGGTCGTGGCTTATCTCACTTTAGAAAAATAATTGAAAGAAACGGAGGACAAGTTATATTAGATACCTATGACTGTAAAGTTTATCCTTTAGGTAACTATATTCAAATAATTAAAGATGGAGAGACTAAATATTTTAATACTGAAGTTGATAAGTTTACTCCCCTTTCTATCATGGTTCCTGTTAACGGAAAAGGAAAAATAGATATTACTGAACAATCTACTTTAAAAGAATCTTTATCATTAATTGATAAAGGATTTCAAAAAACTAAGAAACTATAATGAAAAGATGCTTTCAAAATCATAAGCATCTTTTTAATTCTTTAATTTAAATGTTTTAGGAGCATAATAATATATTAAGATTAAAGATATTATAGAGTAAAGTACTACAAAGATTATCATAATGATTCCAAAGATAAATGTAGATACTTCTATTCTTGAAATATAGTAACATGCCCAATAAGTTATTAGACTTGCAATAGTATAAGTAGTACTTTTTATTTCCATTCCAATATTATATGGTTGTAATAAATAATATAAGACTAAATTATGAATAGAAAAGAATATAGACATTGAAATAATTGATAGTATTATAATTATATAATTTATTGGATTAGTAGTCCCCCCACTTAAATATAAAAGTATCGCTAGAGTTAAAGCAAGAACTATAGTTGGTAGTAAGTTAATAACTATTACTGTCTTTAGTCTTTCTTTGAACAATGATAAAACTATCTTAGGTTCTCTATAAAATCTATAGAATAACATAGAATGATCACAGTTCATAAACATAGCATTAGTAATATTTTTACCTGTATTAATAAAATACATTAAGAATAACATATAAGGTAAAAGTAATAAGGCAAATGTATTAATACCTTGTTTTAAGGCAGGAATAAAGAATATAAGTATTCCTAAAACTATTCCTATTATCAAGATAAACATAGTAGTCTTTTTAGCACTGTCAATTAAGATTTTCCTATGACGTTTTACAAATAAATCGTGAAAATAAGCGAAACCACTCTTATCACTAGTTATACCCTTATCAAGAGTAATCTGTTCTCTACTCGTTTTAGTGATTAATTCAGTATTATTAGAAGTATTTGCAACAAAGATATTATCTTGTTTTAATAATTCTTTACATAAATATTGATAATTATCATAAGTTAATACTTTTCTAAAAGATGCTATTCCTAGTATTAAAGTAATAATAAAAACTATATAGAAAATATTAACAGGTATTACTAAATTAAAGTATGGTAATAAATAACCTATTAATAATAGTGATATTATTAAGCCAAAATATAAAGTCCAAGACTTAGGTTTATTCTCATTTATAATAATGTTTTTCTTTTTCATGCGATAGAAATAGAATGCTACAGCAATTGATTTAACACTTACAGTAAATAATACTAACATTAAGGCTTGATACCAAGTAATAACATTAAAGAAT
>CALVIS010000080.1 GCA_944331805.1 uncultured Bacilli bacterium | reverse complement strand
AACCATTTATCACATTTATCTATATCTTCTTCTTTCATAAAGAAAAACTTACCATAAGTCTTTATAAAAGGCCTTCCTCCAAAATACCCAAAAGCATAAATAATAATGGCACAGAATACACTACCAAGAACTCCTATTAGTAAGGCCATAGAAAAAGAAAATATTCCTCTTCCGGCAAGTATTCCTGCTGTCGCTAATATTAACTCACTTGGAATAATAATTATAACGGCTTCTAGTACCATACCAAGAAACATGCCAAAATATCCTAGATTAGTCATTAAAGAAGTAATATATGAATCCATCACATCACCTTTAATAAAATATATGTAAAAAATAAATTGTTTATCTCATAAATATTAAGTATAATTTTAGTAAATAATAATACTGAGGTGTTAAGAGTGAAAGTTAAACCGTTGAGAGTTCTAATTATAGTGACTATATTTATTAGTGTAGTGAGCATAGGCTGTGGAATCTTTATTTATAATGACATGAAGGAAAGAGAAGAAGCATCTTTAAATGTTTCTAATACTAGAAAATCTTTAATAAAAGATGAGGATATTTTAATTAAAATAAAATCTAATTATGGAAGTGCTGTTAAGACTACTAAAGATACTAAACTTTATATAAATGATAATGGCAAGTATAAAGATGTTGGTAATATAAATAAAGATAATATATTAGAACTTGAATCTATTGATAACATTAATTTAGATAATAAATATTTTAAATTATTAGCTAATGATTATTATGTGTCTTATAAAGATGTAGAACCTACTGATGAATCTATTAATAAAAGATATCTTAATTATATAGAGTTTCCTATAGAAGTTACTACTAAAGAAAGTGTTGTTTATTATGATGAGAATTTTAATGAAGTTTTTACAATAAACATTCCTACAACTTCTAAAGTTATTGTTAATTTAAATGATTACTATGGTATATCCTTATTATCAAGATTAGTTTATGTGAGGAAAGAAGATATTAGTAATATTGTAGAAGTAGATAGTAGTGAAGAAATAGCAGAATCTATCCCTGCCATACTTTATCATTTTATCTATTTAGATGGTGATACTAGTTGTAACGATATTATTTGTCATAGTGAAGAACAGATAGATTCACATTTTAAATTTATTGCTGATAATAACGTTTTTACACTAAATACTAGTGAAGTATTAAGCTTTATAAAGGGTGAGATTAATCTTCCTAAGAAGTCTATTTTAATTACAATAGATGATGGAGCGAGGGCTGAGAATTTTATTCCATTTTTAGAAAAGTATGGTTTAAATGCAACTTTATTTTTAGTTAGTTCATGGTATCCTGTTAGTAAGTTTGAATCATCTTATTTAGAGATAGCAAGTCATACTCATAATATGCATACAACTGGTGTTTGTCCTACTGGTCAGGGCGGTGGGATTAACTGTTTACCTGAAAGTGAAATCTTAAACGATTTAAAACTTAGTAGAGAAACTTTAAATAATACAAAAGCCTTTTGTTTTCCCTTTTATGAGTACAGTGATTATTCTATTAATTTAGTAAAAGAAGCAGGTTTTGAAATGGCTTTTATTGGAGGTTCTACAAAAATAAAAAAAGGAATAGATCCTTATAAAATACCAAGATATCCTATTTTAAGTAGTTTTGGTGTCGATTATATAAGTAATTTAGCATTAGGTTAATATTTACGAAAATTCGTAACTAATTTATTACATTTTATCTTGCTGTAGAGAAATTAATATGATACTATTTATATAGAGGACATTTAATGGTTGGGTGTTATCTCCGAGTATTTATATTTGGAGGTGATACTATGAGTAAAAAAGACTTTTTAGTTTCAACACTACTTTTTATAATAATTTTACTTATTGTATTACTTTTTGTAGTTATCATTATATTAATATAAAAACAAAACAAAAAGAAAGCACTTAACTAAACAGCAGTTTAATTAGGTGCGAAACCATTACAGGAGAAGCACTTAACACATGCAACGTTAAATGTTCTCTTTTTTATTTTATGCAAATTTCTTTGACATATTCATAGTATCATAAATATTAATTTTTGTCAAAAATTTAAATTAACAAATTTTAACTTAACTTTATTGATTTTTCTAGTATTAGATTAATAATTATTATATAATAAGGACATGGGAGGTTTATTAGATATGAAAACTTTAGACGATTTTGTAATCAATGAGTCTGATTACTACAAAGATACATTTGAAGAATTAAGGAAAGAATATTTTGAATTAAAAAATGATGTAGAAAGATTGAAGAAAGAAAAAGTAGAATTATTAGATAAAGAAGTTCGTGGTTATGAACTAAGTTTACATGATAAGCTATATTTAGTGGAATTATTAGAGTTAGATAAAAATAGAAAAGGGAAAAATCCTTATGAAATTCAAAACATAATATATAAACTTTATAATGCCTTTTCTGACTTAAAGAATTATGCTGATATAAATGAGTTAATAGATGAGAAGAAAAGAAGAATACATGATATACTATTTGAAAAAATAACTTTTGATATAAGAGATGATAATGGATATAAAAGGTTTTGCGAACATCAATTTGTACTAGTAGATGATAATCTAAGATGTGTATGTTGTGGTTTTTCTACTGAAGATTATAATTTAACAGAACAAGATTTGGAATTATTAGTAGAATCTGCAAAAAGACGAGGAATAATTTTTAATGATGTAACAAAAGATGATTTACCACTTTTAACAATTTTAAAGCATGAAAGAGAAAAGTATAAAGAACAAAGAACACCTATTGAAGATTTTGAAGAAAATTGGGAGATGGGTAAAGGTGATTATGTAGAAGAGTTATTTTTAGATGATGAGCAAGAATTATTTAATATTAATTTGCAAGTTAGAAGAGCTCATATGTTAGATAAAGGTGTTTTAGAAGAAGGAAATACTAGAGTTTCTAATCCTAAATATTTAGATGAAGAAATGCGTGATAAATTATTATCTAGATTATTTGAAGATTATCAAAAACTTGAAGCTAGTGATACAAGATTTAAAGAATTACTAATGGAAGAAATATTGACTGCTAACTATGAAATTTTAATTTTATCTGGAGAAAGAATACCTAATTTAGTAGAAATGGCTAATACTGAACAAACACTGATAGCTCTATCTAAAGCAGTTTATAATATGTCTAGAGATGATATAAGAGAAAGTAGAGATTATTTTGAAAATGAAAAAGATGCAGTTTTTTATGACTGTTTAACTGCTAATCAAAAGGTAAATAAAAAAATAATAGAGATGAAAGGTATAAAATCTATTAGCATATAATATTTACGAAAACTCGTAACTAATTTATTACATTTTCTCTTGCTATAGAGAAATCAATATGATACTATATTTATAGGAACATTTATGTGGGTGTCGCCTCCTATTCTATAGGAAAGGAGGACGTGGAAGTGAAGATGAAAACTTTTATATTAAAGCTTTTAAAATCTGTCGCTTTGGTTGTTATAAGTCTTGCTTTATTGATTGTGGCTATAAAAATATAAGACACTCCGCATAAGAGTGTCGTTTTCAATATTTATGAGGTGACATTCGAGTGTCAAAATAAATGTTCCTCATTTTTTATTGTATGTAAATTTCTTTTACATATTCATAGTATCATAAATATTAATCTTTGTCAAAAATCAATTTCAATAGATAGATAAAAATATAATTTTATTATATAATGAATTTAAGTAGAGGAGGTTGTTTATGGATGATAGAACAATAATTACAGAATTATCAAATATGACTTTACCAGCTTTTATAAGAAAGTTTAATTCAATGACTTTAGATGAAAAAACTGAATTACTTAAAAATCCTTATTTATATGAATTAAATGAAGTTATATTTTCTTCTTTATTTTTACAAGTTCAAAATATGCCTGAAGTTAGAGAATTACTTAAT
>CALVIS010000079.1 GCA_944331805.1 uncultured Bacilli bacterium | reverse complement strand
GCAACTCCTTCAGGAATATTATGCATAATAATAGCAAGCATTGAAACAAGACCTAATCTATATAGTTTTTTATTACTAATAGATTTATTATCATTACTAGGTAAGAACTTGTCTATTAACATTGATGCAATTATACCAAGACAAATAAATATTAATAAAAATAAAAGAGCAGGGAATCCTTTAAATATAGAAGTTAAGAGATTAAAAGATTCAGGGATTAAATCAGTAAGAGATACACAAATCATTACACCACTTGCAAAAGATAGAGAAGATAAAATAATATTTTTTTCATTTTTTAAATTAAAAAGTAAGGGAATAAAACCAATTAAAGTAGAGAGCCCTGCTAAAGTAGATAAAATAAAAGCATAAGTAAAGTTAGACATGATATCACCAGTAATAGATATGCTAAAACAATAGAAAATATTACATTAGTTCCATGTTTTGATTTGAAAAAGTTGCTTTTTTGAACGCTTAATGATAAAATAAAGCTTGCTTGAAGGGGGCTTATCAATGAATATTAGGACTTTTAAAAACTATTTTGAAGAATTAGGTTATACTTTTCAAAGTGAAGATGTATTAGAAGATACATATTTATTTTATAAATACTATGACAATGAAGCTAATAAAGGAGTGGCTTCTATATTATTAGAAGGTGATCCAGGTAGTGGTAAGACTTTTTTATCAGAGGTGTTTAGTAAATTTTTAGGAGAAAATACAGAATACATTTATACACAGTGTGTTGAAGAAACTAACAGTGATAGATTAATTGCTACTTATAATGTTCCTGCTATTGTAAAAGGTGAAGCAGATAAGGCTTTAGCAGCTGGTATTTTAACTAGAGCTATAACATTAGCAAATGAAGGGAAAAATGTTGTTTTAACAATAGATGAGTTAGATAAAGCAAGAGAAGCATTGGATTCTTATTTCCTTGATTTTTTACAAAGTGGAAAAATAGAAACATCAGATAATGAAATCTTAGCTTTGACCAAAGAAGGAATAAAAAATCTTTTTGTTATTTTTGCTAAAAATAATGAAAGAGAATTATCAGAGGCACTTTTAAGAAGATGTTCTGTTATAAACTTACCACCAATGCCACCTGTATTAGCATATAAGACTTTATTAAAAAAATTTGATAGTGTAAACCATGATCCTAAATTCTTAAAGTTTGTATGTAAAGTCTATGAAGCTATATATAATGAACAAATGAATAATAATGAAGATTTATTATCAAGATTACCAGCTTTACAAGAGTTAATAACAGCAATTACAGGAGATTATGAATTATATGAAAACGATATAAGTAGTACAAGAAGAATTAAAAATTTAATAAGAAAATTAGGTAAAGATATCGATTCTAGAGATATTATTACTAATATTTTAGTAAAAAAATTTAAATATCAAAATAAAGAAAGTAATTTTGATGATGGAGGTCTCGACTTTAATTTAGATAACCCTGATGATTATATGAATACTAAAGATTCAGAAAGTTTGATAGAACAATACATTGAAAAGAAAGATAGTGGTGAGTATATTTTTGAAGAAGAGGAAGATGATGATTTAAAAGATATCGCTACAATTCTTGATAATATGAAAGATGATCAATCATTAGTTTTTCTAGATGAAAAAAATAAAGAAAAGATTGTTGAATTAGGAACAATAACTCATAAAGAACCTGAGGCACTAAAACGCCTATTTACCAAGATAAAGTTCAAAGGAAATCCTAATAGTAGATTTGGCTTTCTAGATTTTGAAGGAGAAAATTTTATTGGCTTAATGGAGTATAAAAATACATTAATCTTAGTAGCTAATAAAGAATATGTATCACCTAGATTATTTATAAGAGGTTTATCAACAATAATTAAAATAATTTATGATATTAATGAAAATCCTCGACTTGATGATAAATTCTATTTTTCTTCAATAAGTGCTAGTGATTTTAAGCTTACTAGTTTAAATGCCAAGATTTTATCAAAAGCTCCACAAGTAGTTTTAAATAAAATGCAACCTAATAATGGTACATTAACATATAATACTTCTAATCTAAAAATAGATTATAATGATACTATTGATTTTAACTATTTTAGATATCTACAAAAATTTAAAGCTGAACCACTTTATGAAGTAGTAGAAAAATTATGCGAATTCAATCCAGAGCTAGCTTTACCTGCTTCTTTTATAAGTGCAAAGAAATTTAATGTTATGATTGATAAGAATCTAGTAGAAAATGCTAAAAAATTTGAATCACATAAATGGTATTATGAATCGTATGAGAAGGATGGATGGAATGTCATAATAGATGACTTTGATACTATGAGACTATCAACTCAAGAAGTTAATGGAATTTATAAAATTGACGAAAAAGATACAGAGGATGATTACATTTTTAAACCAGTAGAAAAAGAAGATTGTGAGAATAAAATTTTACATGTTTATCCTAAGTATAAACTTAAAAACGGTTATTTATTATATACATCAAAAGAAGATTTTGAAAATGATAAGAGAATTAAGCAGATGCCACCTTTTCAAAAAAGTATTGCTTTCTTAGCAAGAGATATTTTTGGTAATTTTGTTCCTCAATTTTATGAGAGTGGGCTGTCCGAGTATTTTTCATCTTTAACAATGTCTATTACAGGAAGAATTGTTGATGATAGGAATTATAGAGTACTAGGGACATATGATGATATAACAAAAGAGTATGATTTTGAAAAGTATTTTGATTCTTTGAAAGAACCAGCTACAATAGTTGAATCAGAACATGTATTAAAGAAGGAACTTAAATTATGAAAAACTTTCCAACATTAAATGAATTGTTAGATTATGGGGAAGATTATAAAATTCCTGATTTAATAAAAAGCGATTATTTTATAGTTGATAATAAAAGAAAACAACAAAATAATGAACATGATAATTCAGATAATGAATCAAATGAAAATAGTACTGATGAATTAGAAGATGCTTCTAAAGAAGAGGAAACTGATGATTCATCTAAAGAAAGTAATGAACAAGATAATTCAGATAATGGATCAGATGAAGGAAGCACTGATGAATTAGAAGATGACTCTAAAGAAGATGGTAATAATAATAACTCTAAAGAAAGCAATGAAAAAAATGATTCAAATAATGTATCAGATGAAGAAAGTACTGATGAATTAGAAGATGCTTCTAAAGAAGAGGAAACTAATGATAACTCTAAAGAAAGTAATGAACAAGATGATTCAGATAATGGATCAAATGAAAGTAATACTAATGAATTAGAAGATGCTTCTAAAGAAGAGGAAACTGATGATTCATCTAAAAAAAATAATGAACAAGATGCCTCAGATAATGGATCAAATGAAAGTAGTACTAATGAATTAGAAGATGACTCTAAAGAAGATGGCACCAATGATTCATCTAAAGAAAGTAATGAACAAGATAGTTCAGATAATGGATCAGATGAAAGTAGTACTAATGAATTAGAAGATGACTCTAAAGAAGATGGCACTAATGATTCATCTAAAGAAAGTAATGAACAAGATAGTTCAGATAATGGATCGGATAAAGGAAGTACTGATGAATTAGATAATGACTCTAAAGAAGATGGTACTAATGATTCATCTAAAGAAAGTAATGAACAAAATAATTCAGATAATGGATCAGACGAAAGCACTACTGATGAATTAGATGACGATTCTAAAGAAGATGGTATTAATGATATAGAAGACTCAACCAAAGATGAAAATGATTTTGATGATCTGCTTAATAATTATGATGAGGATTGTAAAAGAGAATTTGATAAACAAGAAAATGAAACGCATAACAATGCTAGTAACAAACTTAATGATATAACACCTTTAACAATATATAAAGTATCGCTATGTTGTAGAATTTGAGGGATAGTGATATAATAATAGTGTCGAGAGTGAATTTAGAAAGGAATATCTTTGA
>CALVIS010000078.1 GCA_944331805.1 uncultured Bacilli bacterium | reverse complement strand
AGACTTGGTCTAGAAATAGATCCTAGTGAAGGACTTTATCCTCATGAAACTTATTATGCTCAAGCTTGTTCTTATCTTGGTATTAATGGTAATAAAATTATTACTTTTGATCCATTGAATCCTAAACTACTAGATGTATACTTTAAACTTTTCTTACATCCTTTAGAATCATTAGGAGTTGATTTCTTTTGGCATGATTATAAAGGAGATAATAATCCTTTAAAATTACTTGCATATAATCATTTTAACTATAAAGATATAGGTAGGAATCCTGCTAAAAGGAGTATTATGTTAAGTCGTAATGGTATATATGCAGCTCATAGATATCCTATTCTTTATGCTGGAGAGACTGAAGTATCTTGGGAAGGATTAAAAGAGATATCTTCTAGTATGATGGCTGCCGCTAATATTGGAGTATCATTTTGGTCTCATGATGTAGGGGGTAATCATGGTGGTATAGAGATGAGTGAACTTTATATTAGATATGTAGAACTTGGTACTTTTAGTCCTATTCTTAGATTTCATGCAGCGAGGGGGAATTATTATAAAAGAGAACCTTGGAGATGGGATATTAAGACTGAGACTATCGCTAACGATTACTTGCGTTTAAGACATAGATTGATTCCTTATTTATATACAGAAAGTTATAGATATTATAAAGAAGCGAAGATGTTGATAGAACCTTTCTATTATAAATATAAATGGGTTATAGATGATAATAACTATAAATATCAATATTTCTTAGGAAGTGAATTCCTTGTTTGTCCTATCTTAACTAGAAAAGATACTGTAATGAATAGGACAATCCATCGTTTCTATATTCCTGAAGGAATTTGGTATGACTTTAAAACTGGTAAAAAGTTTCCAGGAGATAAAAAATATGTATCATTCTATAAAGAAGAAGATTATCCAGTCTTTGCAAAAGCAGGTTCTGTTATACCTTTGTCAAATAGAAGTGATGTTAATAACGTAGGACTTCCTTTAGATATGGAGATTCATATATTTCCAGGAGTCTCTAATACATATACCCTTTATGAAGATGATGGACTTACATCTTTATATAAAGAAGGTTATTATTTAAAGACTGATATTGATTATAACTATATGCAAAATAATTATACAGTAATTATTAGATCTGTTGAAGGTAAAAGTGGTATTGCACCTATGAGACGTAATTATAAATTTAGATTTAGAAATACTAAGAAAGCAGAGTCTGTAACTGCTCATTATAACGATAAAGAAATTAAAATAGAAGCGATGTATGTAGAAGAAAATGACTTTGTTGTGGAAGTTAATAATGTTAATACTATTGGACAGTTAACTATTAATTGTAAGGGTAGAGATATTGAAATTGATGCAGTTAGACTTATTAATGAAGATATAGATAGTATTTTAATGGATCTACAAATTAGTACTTATATAAAAGAGAAACTTGCTAATATAATATTTAGTGATATGACTATTAAGAAAAAAAGAATTGCTATTCGTAAGTTGAGACGTGATGGTTTATCTAAAGAACATATGAAACTATTCTTAAAACTTATGGAATATATAGAAAGTGTATAAAGAGAACTGGTATTCTCTTTTTTTCTGTGATAGAATGTAATTAGACAAGACGGAGGTGGTTTAGTTGAAGGCAATGATAACAGGAGCAAGTAGTGGTATTGGTCGTGATATTGCTCTTAATCTTGCTAAACTTGATTATGATTTAATACTTGTTGGTAGGAATAAAGAAGCTTTAGAGAGTGTTAAATCTACTATAAATGGAAAAGTTAAAGTTAAGATAGTTGTAGTTGATCTATCTAATGTACAGAAAGTTAAGGAGCTTTATGTCTTAACTCGTAATGATGATATTGATATACTTGTTAATAATGCAGGTTTTGGGGTGTTTGGTGAGTTTTCTGATATAGACCTTAATAGTGAACTTAATATGTTAGATGTTAATATTAGAGCGGTTGATATGTTATGTAAGTTTTATTTAAAAGATATGATTAAAAAAGATAAGGGCATTATTCTTAATGTAGCGAGTAGTGCGGCTTTTATGTCAGGACCTTTGATGAGTAGTTATTATGCTACTAAGAGTTATGTTTATCGTTTAAGTCTAGCGATTAATGAGGAGTTAAGAAGACGTAAGAGTAAAGTGCAGATATCTGTTTTATGTCCAGGACCTGTTGATACTAATTTTAATAATAGAGCAGGAGTAGAGTTTGGTGTTAAAGCTTTAAGTAGTAGTTATGTAGCAAGGTATGCAGTAGAGAAGATGTTTAGTGGTAAGACTATAATTATTCCAGGATTTAAGATGAAATTTGTTAAATTTATAGTGAGATTTTTACCTGATAAGTTTGTTACCCGTTTTAACTATAATATTCAAAAGAAGAAGGGAAAATAAGATGAGTAGTTTGGTTTCGGTTGATAATTTAATGTTAGGACCCTTTACTAAGTTTAGTATAGAGATACCTTTAAATTCATTAGTCTTTGTTACAGGTTCTAATAATAGTGGCAAGAGTTTGTTACTTAAAGTACTTGCAGGGCTTGTTAATGTTAAAAATAAAATTACTTATGATAAAGAGATAATTAAAAGTGATAATGATATCTCTTATATGGCTAGTTTAACCTTTAACTATGATACTGTCTTAAAAAATATTAGATATAGTGTAGAGAGATTAGGTTATGATGATGATAAAATTAATGTATTAGTTAGGGATGTTGCAAAAGATTTGCATATTACTAGTTTACTTAATAAAAATATTAAAGATTTAAATGAATATGAGAGACTTAGAGTTAGTTTGGCATCTAAAGTTATTACTAATCCTAAACTATTATTATTAGATGATCCTTGTCTTTTTTTGTCTCCTATAGAAAAAGAAGAGTTTATGGGGCTTTTAGAACAATTAAGGACAAGAGGTGTTACTGTCGTAATATCTACTTCTTCTTTGGAGGAAGTAATCTATACAATTAATAGTATTATCTTTGTTCTTGATAAAGGAGAAATAGTTAGTAGTGGTGAGATGTTAGAGGTTTTATCTAATGATAGCCTATTAAATAAAATAGGTTTAGAATTACCTTTTATGGTAGATTTATCTGTTAAATTAGAGTATTATAATCTTGTCTCTAAAATTAATATGAGTCCTTTGGGGATGGTGGAGAGTTTATGGAAATAAAGTTTTCTCATGTTAATAGTAAATATTTTTCTGATATATCTTTTGTTATACCTAAAGGAGAAGTTACTGGTATATATGGAAAGAATGGTGATAAACTACTTAGATTAATATCTTTGGATGATGATAGTAGAGGGATTATTTACTTTAATAAGATTAGAAAGTTAAGACGTAATTATTATTTATTTAGAAACGATATGGAACTTGCGGAGAAAAGATTTGTTAATCTTTTTGATATAGATAATATTTATGAGTATTTTAGAGAGTATATTAGATATAAAAAAGTAGAAGTAGATGATATTGATAAAAAGATAAAAGACTCCTTAAGAATAGTTGGCCTTAAAGTGGATATCTTAGATAGACGTATATCTACTTTGACTGGAAGTGAAGTAAAACTACTTCAGTTTGCTCTTGCCTTTATAACAAATCCTAAAGTAATACTGTTAGATGAGCCTTTTAGAGGACTTGATTTGAATGTTAGGAAAAAGCTTATTAGAATTATTACAAGATTAAAAGATAAGTTTTCTAAGACTATTGTTATATATAGTAATAATCCTAATTACTTATATCAATATACTGATTATTTAATTGTACTTAGTAATAATACAGTTTTAGGAGAAGGGAATACTAGTGATATTTTCTTTGATAGTAAATATAATATTAAAAGACCTGATATAGTAGACTTTATACTATTAGTTAAAGATAAGAAGAATGTTAAATTACCTAGAAGGAAAAGTGTTATGGACCTTATTAAAGATATATATTGGAATGTGAAGTGA
>CALVIS010000077.1 GCA_944331805.1 uncultured Bacilli bacterium | reverse complement strand
TCCAATAATACCTCTCTCTTCTAATAAGTCAATAATACGAGCTGCTCTATTATAACCAAGTTTAAATCTTCTTTGTAGAAGTGATGCACTAGCTTTCTGTGTTTCTATAACAAACTCTACTATTTCATTATATAAAGGATCATCATATTCTTCAACTTGAGCCATATCCTCTTTTTGTGATGCACTCTTCTCACTATCTCCTGATAAATTCATAAAGGCCTGATCATATTCAGCTTTTTGTTGTTCAACTGTATAATCAATTATTCTTTTAATCTCATCATCAGAAATATATGCTCCCTGTATACGTTCTGGATCTGCTTCTCCCATTGGTAAGAATAACATATCACCTTTACCAAGTAATTTTTCTGCTCCTGTCATATCAAGAATTGTACGTGAATCTATACTACTAGATACGGCAAATGATATACGACTTGGAATATTTGCTTTAACAACACCTGTAATTACATCAGTTGATGGTCTTTGCGTTGCAATAATTAAGTGAATTCCAGCAGCACGAGCCATCTGTGTAATTCTCATAATAGAAGCTTCTACATCTTTACTTGCAACTAACATAAGATCTGCTAACTCATCTATTATTACCACGATAAATGGCATCTTCTTCATTTGTTCATCTGCTGGTAGAGTCTTATTCATCTTTTCTACATAATCATTATAAGTTGCAATATTCTTAGTTTTAGTCTCACTAAACATATCATAACGTCTTTCCATCTCAGATACAATTTTAGCAAGGGCAACTGAGGCTTCTTTAGGGTCAGTTACAACTGGTCTCATCAAATGAGGAACACCATTATAGCCTGAAAGTTCAACCTTTTTAGGGTCAACCATAACAAGTTTAACTTCATCAGGTTTGGCCCTCATTAAAATAGAACATATAATACCATTGATACAAACAGATTTACCTGAACCAGTAGAACCTGCTACTAAAAGGTGAGGTGTTTTATTAATCTCACACCAAATAACATTACCCATAATATTTTTACCTAAAGGACAAAGTAGTTTAGAACCATCTAAAGACTTAGGTACTTTTTCTAACACTTCTCTAAATGATACAGAAGATGTTTCTTTATTAGCAATTTCTATACCTACAGTATTTTTACCAGGAATAGGAGCTTGTATTCTAACGTCCTTAGTTGCAATGGCTAAAGCTATTTCTCTATGTATTGATAAAAGTTTACTAACCTTAGTACCAGAGTGTAATTCTAACTCATACTGGGTAACAGTAGGACCAATATGTACTTCTACTACTTTACCAATAATATTAAAGTCTTTTAATACTTTCTCAAGTATTTCTATATTCTTTTCAATTAAACTCTGATTAACACTATTTTTCTTTTTCTTAGGTTGGTCTAATAAAGAAATAGGTGGCAAAACATAATTATGTTTAACAGTAACTTTATTTTCATCTACTACATTTACTTCACTTACTTCAGTAGCATCCTCTTTAGGAGTATCTTCATGAACTTTCGCTTTAGTAAGTTCATCTATACTAGATATAACAATTCTTTTATCATCATCTTTTATCTCACCCATAGCGGGCTCTTCATTTCCTGTTATAATAGGTTTCTTAGTACTAACCTCTTCTTCATCATCACTACTACTCTTATCCCTCTTAGGAAACTTCTCTTTAGCAGCCTTTGCTTTATCTTTAACAAAGTCAACAATCGAAAAGCCAGTAAATAGTGAAAATCCTATAATAATTAAAGTCCAAGCGATTATCTGCATTCCTCTATATGAGAATAACATCATAAACAAGACTCCAAAGGTACAACCAATAATACCTCCACCAATAGCATTAGGTCTTGCTCCTTTCATAACATCTGAAAAAGAGTTAATTAACTGATTAGTAGTTTCACTAAAGACTTTAACAGCATTACTATCATTTTGTAAGATAAAGTTTTCATGCATTAATACTAATACTCCTATTAATAAAAGATATATACCTAACATTTTAGTAGTAAATAAATTAGGCCAACTTCTATTTATAATTAAATATGCTCCAAGTATTAAAAGAACTACTAATAAAGGATTATATAATACTCCTACAAGAAATATTGCAAAAGATGCAATCATATTACCAACAGGACCATATCTACCAATCCCAAGTATCGCTGCTAAAACAAGTAATACTCCATATAATTCTGTTGAATGAGCGAATCCTTTCTTAGTTTCCTTCTTTTTCTTTCTTTTTGCCATAACTACCACTCTCTTTCGTATCTTTACTACTCAAGTATAACAAAACTAAAGAATAATTTAAAGAGATTGTCACTCATTTGACACTTTTATTTTATATGATTATTTTCCTTTTGTACTTCTAAAACATCATTTACTTCTTTTTTATAACAATCAGATAATTTTTCAATATTATTAGGATTAACTTTAAAGTTACCATCTTCTATTACTGGTATCTCTAATTTTTCTAAAGCTTTCAAATCATCTAAAGATGTCATATCAGTATGTCCTAATATCTCTATTAAGTAAAATAATCTATTTTTATAACTTTCATCTTTAGTTATACTATCATGAAAATAACTTGCTAATACTACTCCTATTACATATCTTTGTCTATAAGAAAATTGTAAATGGCCTTTCGATACAATATCATCTAGATATCTTTTAGAATTATGGAAAAAAAGTTCATAAAGTTTTGAGTCCTTAGGAAGAGAATTTAAATAATTTAACAAAATCTCTTCATTTAACATACCATTGTTTTCTTTATATAATTTTAATAAGGTATGTTCAAATATAACTGCTGTAGCATCATCATAAGTTTCCTTTAATCTATTAGTTTTTCTAATCTTTATTTCGTCTTTATCATAACCAGAACTTTCTAAAAGATAATCTTCTAATAAAAACTCTATGGTAAGGGTAGTACTTTCACATAAAAACTGTTTTATTGTACTATCTTTATATTTTTGTTTACTAAATTTATGAGTAAACTCATGACTGATATTAAAAGCATCTGCTAGTGTTTCAGAATAATCTATATGAAGAGACCCATCATCTCTTACCTCACTTCTATCTATCCTAGGAGAATCTATTTTATTAAAGTTTACTATATTACAGGCTTTTCCATCATAAATGTCTTTCTCTTTTAAAAGCTTTAAAAATCTTGAGGCATATTCTCCATTTATTTTAGAAAAAAAGTTTGTAACTATATCTATAGAATTATCTAATGGTACATTAGTAGAATAATCATCTACAACTAAATCTTTCGTATTTTCTATGATAATACTAGCAAGTTTCACTACTTCATCTAAATATTGTAAATGATATTTTAATCTTTCATCTTCTAATGTATTCTTAATCGCTAAATTTAATTTATCATAGTACTCCATCATTACACTTCCTATTTTTTCTTATCTTTTTACAGTTATATATCTTTGATTACTTGCTTTAATATGTTTTTTATTCTCATATTCTAGTTTGCCATTTAAAATCAATGGATTAATTATTTTTCTACTTATATAACTTCTAGATTTAATATTCAAGCATTCTTTAATTTCCTTAGCAGATTTAGGTTCTCTACAAAAATCTAAAACTTTATTATATAATTCTAACACTTGTTCACTTACTTGTGCACCGACTTGTTCACTTTCTGTATCACTTTCTGTATCACTTTCCATATTATATATAGTATTTATTATATTTTGTTGTCCACCGACTTGTTCACTAATATTATCAAGTTCAAAATTCATACTATTTCTAAATATAACTTTAAAACTTCCTCTTTCTTCATAAAATTCTGGTTCAGGTAATTCATACTTTGCCATTTCTCTTTTCATAGTAGGAATACCTGTATGCCTATTTTCTATTACAGATCCTTTTTCTTCTAATATTCTAACTATTGTAGGATTTCTTGATTCCATCATAGTATCAGTTCCAAGTTTTTCTAGTTTATTAGTTCCATATAATGCTCCAGGATTTAAAATCTCTACTCTATCTTCATACATATA
>CALVIS010000076.1 GCA_944331805.1 uncultured Bacilli bacterium | reverse complement strand
CACCACTTTTATATTCTTGAATCAATGATATCATATTTTAACTGTTTTGTTCAATAACCTTGCCGAACAGGTCTATTAAAGTTTTGATATTCTTCAGACGCATCTGAAGAATTTAGAAAGGAGCAATTATGTTAGAAAAAAATAATTCACTTGTCTTAGAAATTAGCGCTATGGTAAATGAAGCAAAATCAAATTTAGCAAAAGAAATTAATAAATCAATAACTTATGTATATTGGAATATAGGAAGAATTATTGTTAAACATGAAAACGAAGATAATAATCGCTTAGAGTATGGTAAAGAAGTTTTAAAAGAATTATCTAAAGAATGAACAAAACTTCTAGGTAAAGGCTATTCGCTTACTAATTTAACTTATATGAGATGGTTTTATAATGTATATCCTGATTATAGTATGATAAATGAATCGTTAAGTTGGTCACATTATGTTGAACTAATAACGATTAAAGATGATGCAAAAAGAAACTTTTATGAAAAAGAATGTATTAATTCTAATTGGTCTGTTAGAGAATTACAAAGACAATTAGATACATCTTTATTTGAAAGATTGCTTCTTTCAGATGGTAAAAATAACAAGGAAAAAGTGTTAGAACTATCAAAAGAAGGTCAAGTGGTAAATAATCCAAGTGATATTATAAAAGAACCTTATGTTTTTGAATTTCTTGGAATAAAAGAACCTAAACCACTTTTAGAAAAAGATTTAGAATATAAATTAATTAGGCATATAGAAGATTTTTTGCTTGAACTAGGTAAAGGTTTTATGTTTGTTGGAAGTCAGCAAAGAATAACACTTAATAATACTGATTATTATGTTGATATGGTATTTTATAATAAGTTTCTTAAATCTTATGTTTTAATTGATTTAAAAATGAATAAGTTAAAAGCAGAAAATTTAGGACAAATGAATATGTACCTAAATTATTATGAAAAAGTAGTAAATAGTGAAGATGATGGAAAACCAATAGGTATTATATTATGTGCTGAAAAAGATAAAGTGGCTTTAGAATATGCTTTAGGTGGTTTATCTAATAATATTTTTGCATCAACTTATACTTATTATATTCCTAATAAAGAACAATTAATTAGTGAAGTTGAAAAAGTATTAAAAGAAAATGAGTAAAATTTGCAATAATATTATGTTAATTCTAAATATTGTTGTGGTTTATAAAAGTCAATATAAAAATGCACAAAATTGCTAGTAGGTGGTCGAAAAGTGGTCGAATAGTGGCCGAAAAGTTGCTGAATGTACGAAAAATAAATTTGATAAGAACGATTTTTTCGGTATGATTTACTTGTGAACATACAAAAGTTATTCTTTGTGTCTTTTTTTCTGTTATAATGTTTATAGGTGATGATAAATGAATATTGAAGATTATTTTGAGTCTGATAGATTTTTCAATTCATTATATCCTTTGAAAAATATTTTTATAGAAAATGAAACATATACTAATGTTCACTTAATAGAGTATTTGGTTGATATATCTATAAAATATTCTATACTTTTTGGTGGAAAACATAACTTTTCTACAAATGGACTTGATGAATTTATGGAAAATGTAACTAATTATATATTTAGCATGGATTTAAAAAATATAATAAGTTTAAAAGATAATTATGATTTGAAAGAGTATGTTTCTAAATTATATGCTGATGAATTGTTGAAAAAATTGAAATTAACTAGAGATAGACTTTCTGATGAAAATTTAATGATGGGCTTGTGTTCTTATGTAGTGCGGAATTTGAAAGGGAAAGATTATATATTTCATGCTTTTAACTCTGCTATATATGATAGTATTAAAGAGTATGGCATAAATCCTAATATGAAGTTTACATCACAACAAGAAATTGATATGATTAATAATATTTTTGAAAAATATGGAATTACAAATATTTTTGGATGGCAAAAGTTGAATTGTGAAAATAAGGTTTCATATTCAATGACATCTTCTTTTTCTTATTCTTATGGAGTAAGATCCCCTGAGTGGTTTAGTGAATTTACAGGTGATAGTTTTCCATTTAATCAGAAAGATGAATATAAAAAAGAGGCATTTGTTGAAGGCGATTATGAAGCTGCTAAAAATAATTTATTAGTTTTAATGAATAAAAAACAATTTTCTAGCGAAGATGTAAATAGTGTATTAGATTTTTTTGATAAGAATTGGAAAATATATGCTAATAAGGTACCAATTCTTGCAGTAATACCAGGTGCTGATTTAGGAGATACTTTGGTAGAGGATTATAGTAAATATTTATTGAATGATGCATATTATAAAGGTAATCTTGAAAGGATAATAGATGTTTGCCTTGAAAATTATGCCATAGATGGTCAAACAACAGACGTAATTGACACTTCTAATGCTATTTTTATAAAACTACCTAAATATAGTGAGTTAATTAAAAAAGTTACTTTACAATCATTACTCTCTGTTGAAAATGATATAGGAAAAGAAGATGATGTAATAGATTATAACGAAAGAGTTCGTGGATTACATTAAAGTTTTAAATAATTTTGAAGTGCTATTAGATAATATATATTATATGTAGAGACGTGCCTAGGAAACTTTAGAAGCCCTAGGTCTTTTTCAATTTATAGATATAATTGTTAATTTCTTCCAATTAACTAAAACCACTTTTCGCGAATAAATGTTCGTGATAAAATAATAGTGGTGAGTTAAATGGAAAAGGTATATTGTTGTATTGATTTAAAGAGTTTTTATGCATCAGTAGAATGTGTAGAAAGGGGACTTAATCCTTTAAAGACTAATCTTGTTGTTGCCGATAAATCTAGGACAGAAAAGACAATATGTTTAGCGGTAAGTCCAGCATTAAAACAATATGGTATAGGTGGTAGAGCAAGACTTTTTGAAGTGTTAAGTAAAGTTAAAGAGATTAATAAAATGAGAAGAAAAGTTAATTGTTATAAAAAGTTTAGTGGTAAAGCAGTTAATGATGATATCTTAAAGGAAGACAAGACTAAAGAACTTGATTTAATTATCGCTCCTCCTAGAATGGCTCATTATATTGATTATTCTGCTAAGATTTATAATATCTATTTAAAGTATATTGCTAAAGAAGATATATTTGTTTATTCTATTGATGAGGTCTTCATGGATATAACTAATTACTTAAAATATTATAAACTATCTCCTAAAGACCTAATAACTAAAATAATTAAAGATGTCTATGATACAACAGGTATTACAGCGACAGGAGGAATTGGTACTAACTTATTTCTTGCTAAAGTTGCTATGGATGTGGTGGCAAAACATACTGAAGCAAATAAGTTTGGGGTAAGAATTGCCGAACTTAATGAGATGTCTTATAGAAAAATGTTATGGAATCATGTACCTATCACAGATATTTGGCGAGTAGGTAAGGGTATTTCTAAAAGATTAGAGAAGTATGGGATGTATACAATGGGTGATGTTGCAAGATGTTCTATTAATAATGAAGACTTACTATATAAATTATTTGGTGTTAATGCTGAACTTCTAATAGATCATGCTTGGGGATGGGAGCCATGTACAATAGAAACTATTAAAAACTATAAGCCTCTTGCCAAAAGCATCAGTAGTGGTCAAGTTTTACAAAGTCCATATTCTTATGATAAAGCTAAGTTAATAGTAAGAGAAATGGCTGAGCTTTTAGCATTAGATCTTGTTTCTAAAAAACTAGTATCAGAACAATTAGTTTTAACTGTTGGTTATGCTATAGAAAATATTACTAATGATTATAATGGAGAAATTACCATAGACCATTATGGACGAGCTATACCTAAGTCTAGCCATGGAACTATTAACTTAGATTATAAAACCTCATCATCTAAAATAATTATTGAAGCGATGATTAAATTATTTGAAAGAATAATAAATCCTAAACTGTTAGTTAGAAGAGTTAATATGTGTGCAACTAAGTTAGCAAGTGAAGAAGATGAAAAATGTAAAGTAAGATATAGGCA
>CALVIS010000075.1 GCA_944331805.1 uncultured Bacilli bacterium | reverse complement strand
TTGTCGTGATACCAAATTACGTTGGTATCACTTTTGCTTCGGCTGCTTTTAAACGCACTTTCCTTATAGATAAAAAAGATGGAACATCAGTAACATACACATCAAAAAAGTATAAATCATTATCCTTATCAATAGAAAAGGCACTATCTAAATCAAGCGATACCTGTTTATCTAAAGCGATTATTGGTGTATCTTGAAAAATAAAAGAAGTGTTAGATTCAGAATATTTTAAAGGACTATTAAAGGTTCTGCCTAAATCTATATTAAGAGAATTATTAATAACATCATTTGTAATTTTATTTATAGGATTTGTTTTAATAATATTACTAATTTCCTCTAAGGTATTAATTAAATCTTTGTAATCAAAATAGTTTGACTTTATTTTATCTATATTTTTATTCATACCTGTAATAATTATTTCTATGACTTTTATATCTAATGTTGTAGTTTTTAATATTTCTAGTAATTCACTATAATTAGTTTGTAAAAAATTCAAATCAATATTATCATCATTTATATTTTCTAAAAGAACCGCTATTTTTTCAGCTTTATTTCTTTTCTCTTCATTTATTATTTCGTCTATAAAACTATCATCATTAATTCTATCTTTAATTATATTTAAAGTCATATTATTAAAAGACAAAATATTATCAGCTTTACTAACTAGCTTCTTTAAAATATATTTTTTATTATCTATAAAAGCAATAGAAGAGATAATATCATCTTCAGTTAGATTATCTTTTTCTAACAAATCTAAAATATATTTATAATAGCTTCTTTCATCTTCTTTAACTAATAATAACTCTATTTTTGTTTTTAAGTTTGCTATATATTCAGCTTGATTTAACTTATCATCATTCTCTTCTAACATTTTAATTATTTCTTTTAGATAAAAAGCTCTTTTCTTACCTATTTTTTCATATCTTCTAAGTCTACTATTTATATATTTATTAAGTACAATATAATTACTTTTAAGATATGACAAATCTAAATAATCACTTAATTTTACACATTTACTCATATAACCAACCCCCATTAATTATAATTATATTAATTTTCTTATTATATAACTTGCTATTAAAAGTCCTGCACTACTAGGTACAAAAGCATTAGATCCTATAACAGATTTATCTTTAACTTTAATAGGTAACTCAGTTGAAATACATACTGTTATTCTTTTCTGAATATTTTTATCAAACTTAGAACGAATGACTCTTGCAAGTGGATCATTATATGTTTTATCTAATCTTGTAATAGTTAATTTACTAGGATCTAATCTATTACCTGTACCCATAGAACTAACAAAATCAATATTATGTTCTAGACAATAATTAATAATAGATGTCTTTGCTCTTACATCATCAACGGCATCCACTACAAAATCTATTTTAGTATTAAAAATATCTTTAATGTTATCATTATCTAATTTTAAGTTATAGATAGTAACATTACAATCTTCGTTAATACTCTCTATTCTTTCTTTAAAACAATCAACTTTATACTTACCAATATTATCATTAAGAGCGATTATTTGCCTATTAAAATTAGTAATATCAACTATATCATAATCTACTAGTATTAAATTACCAATACCGCTTCTAGCAAGAGCTTCTACAACATATCCCCCTACTCCTCCAAGACCAACAACTAAAATAGTAGAGTTTTTTAGCTTTTCTAAAGATAAAGTTCCTATTAAGTTCTCTAATCTATTAAACTTCATAATTAAGCAACCTTACTATTAGAATTTAACTTTTTAATAAGTATTTTTTGTTGTTCTTCAGATAACACTGGCCATTCTAAATTTCTTCCATTTACTAAGTTATTTAAAGTAGCTAGATACATATAACTATCATAATTATTAATAGCAATATCTTTATAGCTTGTTAAAAATCTATTTATCTTACTAGAATCACTAAAGAAATCATTAACTGTATTTAGTTCTTCAGCTAATAAAACATCACTATTTTTACTATTTTCATAATCCAAAGTATTAAAGAAATCTAATATTTCTAGTTGCTTTTCACATCCAGCATTCATTAAACTATTTCTTATATATAATGGATTAGGATTGTTGTTTTTTATAGCTGCGAGTCTTTCATAAAATTCTCCATTAAATAATTCATCAAAACCAATATTAGCAAGTGATATATTTGTTTTCTTTATTTTATCTGGACTACTAAGTCTAATATTATTTACAAGTGTACCATAAATATAATCATTTACTTCATTAGGTTTATATGATGGAGCAGGAATGATATAAGTATCATAGAAATCTCTATCTTTATATTTTCTAGTATTTACTTCAATATAATTAGCATTCTCACTTCCATAATTAATATTCCTTCTAATAAAATCTGTAATAGCTTTAGGATCTGTAATATGTTTCTTACTATCTTCATAGGCTCTAAGATGAGTTTTACCAATAACGATATCACTTTCTTTTACATCTTTTGCCCCTGAATCTAACATATCTTTTTTTACCTCTAAATCTTTAAAGTTAATAGTAACTTTTAATATTACATCATTTATCATTAACGGTAAACTTATCATATATATCACTGCCTTTCTCATAGGAAGAGTATTATATCATATTTTTTTCTTTTTTGCAAGTATTGCACATTTAAAAAAAGTATGCTAAAATTTATTAGTAACTTGTTATGGCCTGTTGGTGAAGTGGTTTAACACGCGCGCCTCTCAAGCTCGTATTCACGGGTTCGAACCCCGTACAGGCTACCAATAAAGTATTTAACACCTACTTATTTGCAGGTGTTTTTATTTTTTTCTTAACTTGTTCTTTAGGCTCTAATTTATTAAGTTCTTCTTGATAGAATTCTATTATTTCTCTACATCGTCTATACATTTCTCCAAAGGTTTCTCCTTCTTTAGGACGTAAGCTTGCTAATAGACTTGAATTTACTCTATCTCTTTCTTTAATTGCTTCTTCATAGTCATATGTTACATAGTCTGTAGTATAACCATTAATGCATTCCCAAGGGTCAAGTTTATTTATTTCTGGAATTTGTTCTTTTCTACTATTATAACCTCTTCTAGGATAAACAATTTCATAACCTTTTTCATTTCTGCTATCTGCCATATGAATTAATAATTCTTTAACTATGTAACACGGAGATACAATATAAAAACCTTCATCACTCTTTTGTTTAGGTACTTTCATAAGGGCATATGCTCTATATGCTCTAGGATATTTTAATTCATCTATCATATTAATTCCCCTTCCTTATTATATATTTTTTTACTATAAGACCTGTTTTATTTACTTGTTCTTTAGGTTCTAATTTATTAAGTTCTTCTTGATATTTATTTACTTCTTCATTATATATAGCAATTTTTTCAGCCGCCTTATCATTAATTGCATCTTTATAGGCATCATCGTCTACACAACTTCTATCAATACACAAACAATCGTGATTTATTATGTGTTTCATCACTAACTTTTCATTTTCTTTATCACGCATCTTTATAGCTTCTTCATAATCTTCTGTTAACTGATTATAATCAAGAAAAATAGTATTTTTATATTTTTTTCTCCTATTAATATATGAAACAGAAGGATACAATTCAGGAACTATATCTAATTTTTTTCCAGGTATTGTCCTTTTATTAAACTCAAATTGTTCACCTAAATATTTTCGTGGGAAAACGACTTCAAAGCCATCATTTTCAATACCATATTCATCTTGCATATAGTCTGTACATCTTCTAACAATATAGCAAGGAGATACAACATAGCAGTATACACAGTCATAAACTTTAAAATCCGCTTTATTATAAGCCATTTCTATTGGTACTGGCATTAGAGCAAAAGCTCTAGGGTACATTAATTCATCTCTCATATTACTTCCTTCTTTCTGTATTGTTTAAAGCATTATACAATCGCTAGTGACTCCAACATTTTCTTTATACTTTAATTTTCTATGTTTATGTTTTTCATCTTTAAAACTTGACATAACATTAGCAACAAAATCATATTTTAAACCTTT
>CALVIS010000074.1 GCA_944331805.1 uncultured Bacilli bacterium | reverse complement strand
GTTCCTCTTTCTTTTTCCCCTGCTGTTGTATCAGTAGCAGGATAAGTAGCAGATATAGTAATAGCCATAATTATAAATAAAAAACCATAGTTTACAATATAATTACCATAAAAGTTTTCTGTTTCTTTGATATCTTTATTAACAGTAATAATAGAAGTAACATCACTAGGATTTATATTATTACTAGCTAAAAAATTTGTTTGTAATGCTTCTTTATAAGTAGCAAAATAAGTATCCATTAAACTTGTAGCATAACTAGTAGTCTCATTATCTTCACCATTTATAGTATAAGTACTACCATCTTTTGTAATATATAAATCTATACTTCCATCACTATATTTATTTTCTAATTCTTCTGTTGTACCACTAATAACTTTAATATCTAAATTATCTGCAATATCTTTTTCCATCTCACTTAATTCATAATCAAAACCTATTTTATTATAATCAGTTATAGGCTTATTAGTTTGTGCTTCAAATAAAGCAGACATTCCTATTACTAAAGCTGGTATTAAAATAGGAATAATTAACATCATCATAAGAGATTTCTTATCACGAAACATCTCTCTTAATTCTTTCTTTAAAATATTACCTAAATTACTCATTAGAAACACCTCCTATTAAAGTAAAGAAAGCATCTCTTAAATTAGTAGTTTTAGTAGACTTTTTTATTTCACTAGGAGTACCTTCTTTTATAACAATTCCTTTATTAATCATAATAACATTATCACAAATATTTTCAGCTTCTTCCATATAATGAGTAGAATATAAAATTATCTTCCCACGTTTCTTTTCTTCTTTAATAAAGTCTAAAATAATTTGACTAGAAATAATATCAAGTCCACTAGTCGCTTCATCTAAAATATAGTATTTAGGATCATGAACTAAACATCTTGCAATATTAACTCTTTGAGTTTGTCCTGTTGATAAGTTTTCAATTCTATTATATAGGAAGCTATCCATATTTAACTTCTTAGATATTTCTTTTATTCTCTCCTCTAATTTACTTTCCTCTACTCCATAAATATTTCCACACATTTTTAATAATTCATAACAAGATAAAGTATTATATAGTTTAGTATTACCAGATAAATAAGCGATATTTTTCTTAATTTCTATCTCGTTATGAAGATAATCTAATTTTCCAAAAGAAATAGTTCCACTAGTAGGTTCAAGAATTCCTGCAATCATCCTAAGTAGAGTTGTTTTCCCTGCCCCATTTGGTCCTAATATACCAATGATTTCTCCATCTTTAGCTTTAAAACTAATGCCATTATCAGCATAAAATTCTTCTTTTTTACGTTTAGCATTATACTTAATAAACTTCTTCTTTAAGTCTTTAACTTCTAACATAATTCACCTCTTCCAGGCAAAATTATAGCATAGATAAAATTATTAAAGCAATAAAAAAGAAGAACTTTACACTCTTCTAGTCAGATTGAAATATATAAAACAAATTTTCTATTAAAAAATGTATCTTGTTCGATTGTTTTATTTTAATATATATGTTACATTATTAATGGAATATCTAGTTGTTTAGGTACTATCCCTTTCTAACTTATAATTTTATACTGTTGAAAGGGGAGATGGATATGAGAAAAATAGAAAAATTTCTTTGTTTAATCATTATCCTTCTTATTATTCTGATTTATTTCATTATAATAAAATTAGTACCTACTCCTTAGAGTGGTACTATTAACCAAACTTTTTTTAGGGAATAGTACCTAACACTCCAAAACTAGGTATTCCCTTTTTTTATTATATGTAAATTTCTTTTACATATTCATAGTATCATAAATATATAATATTTTCAAGTAGTTAAAACCTACTTCATATACTTATTTCCACTTTTCCAAGCTTCTCCTACTTTTTCACCAATTGCATAATATCCATTTTGGAATTGGTCAAAAACAAAAGCATTTAATTTAGTAGGGTCAACTTTACCATTTGAATCAAGAACAGATTCATCTGCTAAAACATTAACTATTTCTCCAACTACTCTAAAACCATCTTCATCTTTTTGAATCTTATCAACTTTACATTCTAAAGTAATTGGATACTCTTCAATTATTGGAGCATCTACTCTTTCACTTTTAACTGCATGCATGCCACTTCGCTCAAACTTATCTTTCATTCTATTACCTGAGGCTGTGCCAAAGAAGTCTGATTCTCTCAAATGAGGAATATCAGCAACACTAATTGTAAAAGCCCCTCTTTCTTTAATATTTTGTGAAGTCTTATGAGACTCTGTAATATTTAAAGCTACTTTATTGTTATCACAAATACCTCCCCAGGCCATATTCATAACATCGACACTACCATCTTCACAGTATGTTGCAATCATTAAAACAGGCATTGGAAATAAATAAGGTTTTACACCTAAATCTTTTTTAGCCATTCTTTTATCATCTCCTACTATCATTATAAAACTAAATATTTATTTATTCAACACTACACCAACTCAGTATTTAAGTAATAATAGTAATGTAATAATTCTTTTTTATATTCCACAATTTTACCTTCTGGTAAGACTAACATCCTAGTAACTCCTATTTGTTCTACAAAAGATGGATTATGACTAACAATAATTAAAGTACCGGTATAATTTTTAAAGTTTTCACCAATAATTGCTTGAGTCTCTGGGTCAAAGTGATTAGTAGGTTCATCTAACATAATGATATTAGTTCTTTGAATAAGTATTTTACATAAGGCAACTCGTGCTTTCTCTCCAGGTGATAATACTTTTACTTTCTTAAAGACATCATTATTAGAAAATAGAAAGTTACCTAAAAAGTTTCTTAACTCATTATCACTATAGTTAGGATTATCTACATTTTCTAAAATAGTTTTATCTTCATCTAATATCTCTAACTCCTGGGCATAATAAGCTATAGTTGCATGATAACCATAATCTATTTCTCCTTTAATAGGTTTTAATTTACCAACAATTAGTTTTAATAAAGTTGATTTACCAACACCATTTTCTCCAACTATTAAAAACTTCTCTCCTCTTGCCATCTGAAATGATAAATTGTGATATAAATCACTCTTACCAGGATAATGAAAAGTTAAATATTTAACTTCTAAAGGTATTTTACCACTGACCTCTTTTGGCTCTACTTTCATCGTAACTCTCTTATATTTTTCTTCTCTTACTTCTAATTCATCTAACTTTTTCTCTAGCATCTTCTTTCTAGACTGCCCTAATCTTTTTAAATTATGATTAGTACGAGATGCCGACTCTGTTCTTTTAACAACTTCTTCAAGTTTCTTTATTTCACGTTCTTGTTCTTTTATTCTAAGCTCTTTTTCTATCATTTCATTAGCATAAAGTCTTTTAAATTCTTTATAATTACCCTTATATACTTTTATTTTATGAGTAACTTTATTAATAAACATGGTCTTAGTAACTACTTCATTTAAAAAGTCTATATCGTGACTAATAACTAAAACCATACCATGATAATTCTTTAAATAATTAATAACAAAGTCTTTAGTCTTAGCATCTAAATGGTTAGTAGGTTCATCTAAAAGCAAGATATCAGAGTTTGAAAAAAGAAGTCTTGCAAAGGCAATTTTAGACTTTTGTCCTCCTGATAAATCTCCTACTTTCATCTCTAACAAGTCACTATCTATTTCCATATTTTCAATTAATGATAATAGTTCATCTTCTGCCGTATATTGATTTAAACTATCAAGTTCACTTTGAATCTTTTCTGCCTGTCTTAAAAGTTTATTTTGTTCAAGTTCACTAGCATTACTTAATTTCTCATAAACTTTATTTAACTCTTGTTCTAGCTTTTCAATAGGCCTTCCACTATATAAATAATCTAAGACATTTTTCTCTTTATCAGTAAAATTAATTTCTTGAGGAAGATAGCCGATTCTTTTATTATTTACTGTAATTTTACCTGCATCTAAAGATTCCTCTTTTAAGATAATCTTAAATAAAGTAGTCTTCCCTGCTCCATTAACACCAACAACACCTACTTTTTCATTATCTTCAATTAAAAAGGAAGCATCATCATAGATGACTTCACTACCAAATGATAGATACATATTTTGTCCTTTCATAGACTCACCTTCTTTAGATAAAATGATTTTAACATAAAATAGTTAGCATTTCC
>CALVIS010000073.1 GCA_944331805.1 uncultured Bacilli bacterium | reverse complement strand
TCATAGTATATTAGATTTCTATGATGTCTATGAAGATTATCACTATCATCCCTCAAATTCTACAACATAGCGTTAATTTATTAAAAATAAATCTATACATTAACTAGAACATATGATAGAATAATAGCCATGAAATGAAATCTTAGTAATTGCTATGTGAGGAGAAGATATGAATAATAAAGAGTTTAAAAAATTTCAAAAAAAGCTTTTAAAAGTAGCAGATGCTTATACACTTGAAAAATTAGTTTTAAAAAAGAAAATAAAGGGGAATTTGATAGATATATTAAGAAGTCTTAATGAAGAACAACTTAATATTTTAGAAAGGGTATATTTAAGTGATAAAGAAATAAAACTTCAAGATGAAGAAAAATTTTCTTTATTAGATGAAAAGATAAAAAAAGCATTTGTTAGAGTTATTGAAGCTAATGATTCTAAAATAACAAATACTTTGGATGAAGTTTTCTATAATAGAGGACTTGATGAAGTTGAACCTATTCTACTTATAGCAGGATTCATCTATGCTTATAAAGTACGTAATAAACTAAAATACTTAATACCAGATGATTTACTTCTTGTATACTTAGATAAAGCTTTAGAATTAAAAGAAGAAGATTTACTTGATAAATATACATTTTTAATGAATCTTTTCTTTAATTATGGGCTTATACCTAAAGATATATTATTAAGTTTTAAAGATAAAAATAGTTTTAGTAAGGAAGAACTTTTAGAACATAATTTTATTATTAAAAAAATTAATAGAAAAGAATACTTATGGAATGAAGAAATACCATATCTTGATAGTTATGCTGATGGAATAGAAAAAAGAGATTATGTTAAAAGAGATTTCTATAATTATAATGATTATATGGTTGCAATAACTCCTTTATTTGTAGATCTTTATAATTTAGTAAAAAAGAGTAATGTGAATACAGATGATTTTTATGACTTTGCAATACCTCTTTTATTATCAAAAAAACGTAATTTAAATGAGATAGGTGATGCCTTTACTGAAAAATATAAATTATCTAAAAAAACATTTTCCAAAGTGATAAAAATACTTTTTGAATATCAATGTCTTATAAGATATTGGGAGTATGGTGGTAAAAATATAAAAGAAAATAATATAGATAAAAATATACTTTCTAAAAAGCCTAAAGAATTTACATTGTTATCATGTCTTGAAAAATTAGATGAAGAAAAGTTAAAAGAACTTATAGAAGAATTTGAGGTTAAAGATACTTTGGGCTTACGTGATATACTCTTTTCTAATATCGTAAATCGTTTACATAATCATTATTATGAATTTGAATCACTTGATACTATTTTAAAATATCAAAATAAAGAATATGATTATAATGAAGATGTTACAGAATTTATTTCTGATACCTATTGCTTTCTTTATAAAGATAAAAATAAACTTAAAGTAATAGTTCCTTTAGATATAAAAGAGGAAATAGAGAATAATATCTATACTTATCTTGATGATGAAGTTTTAACTGATGATGATTATGTTAATTTATACGTATTTTTTAATGGAGTTATAGAAAAGAAAAGATTACAAGAAATGCTTAAAGTAAATCATAATTTAGATTATACTATTAGTGAAATGGATAAAATAGTAGAACATTTTAATATATATACTATTGATGATTGTTATTATTTACCTTTTTTAACTCCAGATATGGCTCATGAGAAAATAATTCCTTTTAAAAGAGCTTTAAATAAATATAAAGTTATAACTAATGCTGATTTAAATTATTTTACTATGTTAGATACTTTTTCTTTAAAATTTGATAATTTCTTTAGTAAAATAAAAATATCTGAAGAGAATTTTATGGAATTGTTTACCTCTGTTATGATTTTACTTGGTATTAATGAACCATTTGAAGCTTTTTTAAGATATTTCTTTTATGCAAATAATATTAAAATCAAAGAAGCTATGTTTAAAGAGTTAGTAGGTATTATTAATTCGTTTAAAGATGATTTTCCTATATGGATATATAATGGGTATTCTAATAATGAATTTAGTGTTTTGAATAAATGAATAGTTTAATAATATTAAATTGTGAGATATAATAAATGTAAGAAGTAAAGGAGAAGAAAAGATTATGGAAAAAGAATTTGATTTAAGTGAAATATTACCAAATATTGAAAAGGTTGGAGAAGAGTATGACTCTTCAGATTTAATGTTAGAAAATAAAGTAGATGGAGATTTAAAAGACTTTTTAAAGGCTTTAGATGAAGAACAAATTGATGTAATAGCATCTGTTTATTATGATGATGAAGATTCCTTTTTTAAAAAGAGTCTTAATAGTAAAATAGAATATTTAGAAAAAAATATTATAGAAAGTTATAAAGAAATAATAAGAAATGCTTCTTATAAGCAATATGTTATTTTAGATAAATTATCTAATAATGAAGATGTTACTAATATGTCAGAGCTTTTCTTATATAGTGGTTTTTGTTATTCATATTATGATAAAACTGAAGTTAAATATTTATTACCAACAGATTTAAAAAAGATATATTTAAAGGAAGTAGATTCTACTATAAAAGGAAATTCCTTAAAAGGAGAAATATTAACAAGAATAATGGCTTTGTTCTTTAGTAATGGATTAGTACCAACTGATTTAGTATATAATCATTATGAAGATGACTTTTATGGATACTTTACTAAGGATGAGTTATTAGAAGAAATAGACACTGCTGTAAGTATTAAGAAAATTAATAATAAAGAATATTTTTGGCTTACTGATACTCCTTATAAAAATTTGTATGAAGAATCTATTGATGATAGAGTTTATATTAAAAGAGATTTGGATGATATAGTAACATATATGATGAGTATCCTTATGCTAATAGAAGAAGTTAGTAAAATTATAAAAAAGCCTTATAAAGAAACATTATCTTTAATAATATCAAAAGTACTTTTAAAAGAAAGAAGTCTTGATGATATTTTAGATGATTTTGTAAGTGAAGTAGGTTTAAGTAAGAAAGATAGTAGTAGATTAGATGATATACTAATTGATTACTATGATGATTTAAGATATTGGGAAAATGGTGGGAATACACAAGATGAGATTTTAGCCCTTAATTTAGTCTTAAAAGAAAAACCTAAAAATAGTAGTATAGAGGAATGCTTAAAACAATTGACAGATAATGCTAAAGAAGAATTTAAAGATACATATAATATTGATGATGTTTATTCATTAGATGAGATAATAGTAGATGATTTTTGTAATGAAGGATATTTAACTATAGATAATGATGATGATATGATTGAATTATTAGCATTAGATGGTAAAGAATATAATGGAAATGAGATAGTTACTAGTTTTATTATAAATGGTTATGCTTATCTATATAAAGATAAAGATAATTTTAAAGTAATTATACCTGATGAGATAAAAGAAAGTATAAATAATATAGACGAGTATTTAGGTGATGGTGGGATGTTTCAAAATGGTATTGAACACATTCTAAATATATATATTTTTTATAACGGTGTTATTGAAAGAAAGAAGTTACAAGAATTATTAAAAATATATCATGATATCGATTATACACTTGATGAATTAGATGAACAAATAAGGAAAGTAAAGTTCAATGTCGTTGGTGAATATTACTCTATATTTGATAGTATTGATGAAATTATGAAAAAAGTCATTATACCTCAGAAAAAAGCTTTTAAAAAATATAAGAAGGTAGATATTAATAGTGATTTTGACTATATTAATTTTACTAGTTTTAATTCAGAATTATCATCATATATTGATAATTTATCTAGTAAATATGCTAAAGAGTTATCAATGTCTTTGATTACTACTATACATATGAATCTTTTTGCAAATGACTTTGTTAAAAGTATGTTTAAAGAATACAATATTAAATATACTGATAAAGATTATAAAAATATAATAGAAATAATAAATAATTATAAAAATACTTTGCCTATATGGGTATATAATGGTTATTCTAAAAAAGAAGTTAATTCTATGCCTAAAGAGAAAAAAGTAGGTAGGAATGATCCATGTCCATGTGGAAGTGGAAAGAAATATAAAAAATGTTGTGGGAAGAATGCTTAAATAAAATATTATAGAGGTGTTTATGATGGATAAAATATTAACTTTTAGAGTAGGAATTGATGGGTTAGAAGATAAAATATGGAGAGAA
>CALVIS010000072.1 GCA_944331805.1 uncultured Bacilli bacterium | reverse complement strand
GGAACAGTTACACTACCATCTTCGTTATAATTATTTTCTATTACAGCGATTAGTCCACGAGGTGATGCTACTACGGTATTGTTTAATGTATGGACGAAATATGTACCGTTTTCCCCTTTAGTTCTAATACCTAATCTTCTTGCTTGAGCATCTCCTAGAGTTGAACAACTACCAACTTCAAAGTATTTTTGTTGTCTTGGACTCCAGGCTTCTACATCGCATGATTTTACTTTTAAGTCTGCTAAATCTCCACTACAACATTCTAGTTGTCTAACTGGTACATTCATATTTCTAAATACTTCAACAGTAAACTTCCACATCTTCTCATACCAGTCCATTGACTCTTCTGGTTTACATATAACTATCATCTCTTCTTTTTCAAATTGATGAACACGGTAAAGTCCTCTCTCTTCTAAGCCATGAGAACCTCCTTCTTTTCTAAAACATGGTGAGTATGATGTAAGTGTTAAAGGTAGGTCTTCTTCTTTAATAATTTGTCCTTTATATCTACCTATCATAGAATGTTCACTAGTACCTATTAAATATAAGTCTTCACCTTCTATTTTATACATCATTGCTTCCATTTCAGGGAAAGACATAACTCCTGTTACTACATCACTATGAATCATAAAAGGTGGTACACAGTAAGTAAAACCTTTATTTACCATATAGTCTCTGGCATAGGCAATCATTGCTTCATGTAGTCTTGCAATATCTCCTGTTAAGAAGTAAAATCCTTCTCCTGATGTTCTTCCTGCTGCTTCTTTATCCATACCATTTAATCTTAATATTATATCAGCATGATATGGTATTTCATACTTAGGAGTATAAGCTTCACCAAAACGTTCTACTTCAACATTTTCACTATCATCTTTTCCAATTGGAACAGAAGAATCCATAATATTAGGGATTACCATCATCTTACTTCTTAACTCATCATTTAGTCTCTTTTCATCTTCTTCGATACTAACTAACTTTTCATTAATCTTTTTTACTTCTTCTTTCTTTTTATTCGCTTCTTCTACCTTTTTTTCTCTCATTAAAAGACCAATAGCATTACTCTCATCATTACGAGTCTTTCTTAGCTCATCACCTTCTTGCTTTAATTCTCTTATCTTTTCATCTAACTCTATTACTTCATCTACTAAAGGTAATTTCTCATCTTGAAACTTCTTCTTAATATTTTCTTTAACAATCTCCTTATTTTCTCTTACAAATTTAATATCTAACATATTTTCCTCCATTTCTAGTCGATAAAACAAAAAAAGAATGGCCTTAAGGAGCTTATACATGGTATATAAGCGGTGCCATCCTTATTATACTTAATTTAGATAACGGTAATGCCCGGATATAAAATCATCTAAAGAGTAGATAGTTAAGGTTTTATTACTGTTCTCACCAACCACAGTATCTCTTAAATAAAATTACTTAACATTGTCTCTTGTCATCGACTTGATTTTATTATAAGGCTTACTCTAATTTTTTACAAGTGTTTTTTACTTAGTTTCTATTATTAATTTAATAGCTGTTCTTTCTTCTCCATCAATTGCTATATCAGTAAAAGCAGGAATACAAACGATATTTTTACCAGCTGGTGCTAGAAATCCTCTTGCTATGGCTACGGCTTTAATCGCTTGATTTAGCGCTCCTGCTCCTACTGCTTGTATTTCTACACTACCATTTGCTCTAAAAACATTGGCTAGTGCCCCTGCTACTGAATTAGGGTTTGATTTTGATGAAACTTTTAGTGTTTCCATAATTTTATCATCCTTTCTTTTCTAAAATATTCTATGAAGCTTTTTAGAAAGAAAGAACAAAAAAAGAGTAAAATATATTACCCTTAAAATAAACTCTCTATTTCTTCTTCTTTTTTTGGAGTAGAAGGTACTTCTACTTGAGGTGCACTCTCAGTAACAGTTGGTATTACTGTTTCTTGATTTGCAACTTCCACCTTAGGAGTCTCTATCGTAGGTACTTCTACTTGTGGAGCGGTAACTGTTACTGGTTCTACAGATTCAACTATTGGTTCTTTTTCTATTGTTGGAATACTTGGTGTAACAGTTGGTATTTCTTGACTATTAATTGTTGGTATAGCACCTGTATTTTCTAATGGATCAGCTCCGCCATATATTGGCCGATGCTCTTCTCCTACATCTATTTTAGGAATTACAGGACTTGCTCCTCCGTATATTGGTTTAACATCTTCTGTCTTAGGTTCCTCATTAACAATAGTAATTGGTTCTGATGCTGCTACTTCTACATTTGGTGTAGTAGTATTATTAACTACTTCTACTGTTGGAGTTTCTGCAACTTCTGGTGTTACAGTATTAACATTAGGTGTTTCTATTACTGGTGGAACATTAGGTGTTGATTCCACATTTACTGGATTAACAGTTGGTGTAGGTGTAACCGGAGTAGTACCTTCAACAGGATTAACTACATTATTAGGTGTTGGTTCTACTTTTTGTTCAACGTTTTCTATAGTTGAAGTAGGATTTACATTAGATGTTCCTACATTATTTTCAACTATAGGAGTAGAATTAACTACTGGTTCTGGTGTGATAGGCTGACTTACTGGAGTTGCTTCAACGGTTGGTGTAGGTTGTGGTATATCTGCTGTTGCAACTTGAGCAGTACTATCAACTGTAGGTGTAGTATTAACTGCTTCATTAGTATTCTTTTCTTCTTTACCCTTCTTTTTTTCTTTTTTACTTCCTGTTGCAATAAATATAATTAATGCAATTAAAAGTAATAAAACACCTCCAGTTATTAATAAACCTGGAATTGATGTAAAAAAGCTTAAATCAAAATTTGCTAATATCATAATGACTTCCATCTCCCTTATCTTATATATTAAATCATAACAAAAAAAGGTTTAAAAAGCAAACCTTTTTTACAATGTTAGACAAATGATGTAAAGTTTTTAAAATATCCTTCTTTTGGTAGTAAAGTAAACTCTAGTTTTTCCTTAGTTGTAGGATGAGCAAATTCTAATTTATAAGCAAATAAAGCTATGGGATATTTTCCTTTACTTCCATACTTTTCATCACCTAGTAAAGGATGATTATGATATGAAAATTGTACTCTTATTTGATGATGACGTCCTGTTTCTAGATTTATTTTGACAAGGGTATTATTATCTTTAGTAGCAAGGACTTGATAGTTAAGACTAGCAAGCCTACCATCTTTACTATTACTAACAAAACTACGATACTCTTCTCTTTTTAAATAATCTTGATATCTACCATCAAAATCTATTACCCCTTTACAAATAGCAAGATAAGTCTTTTTAAACTCTCTATTTCTAATAGCCTCTGATAATCTTCTTGCAGCTTTACTAGTCTTGGCAAAGACCATAACTCCACCAACATTTTTATCAAGGCGATGAACAAGACCTAAATAAACATTACCAGGTTTATTGTATTTATCTTTAATATACTCTTTTAAAATAGTTAACATATCAGGAGTATTAGTGCCATCACTTTGACTTAACACCCCTACTTTTTTCTCTACTACTAATAAATGATTATCTTCATATAAAACATTAATCATAACTTTCCCATCTTCCATAAATACCACAAGGTAGTATTAAGTTATTATTTGTAATTTTAAGACCTATTTCACTACTACTAACAACTCCTTTATATTTTTTATTTATTGTTGTAAGTAATAGATTCTCTAAAGATGTTTTAGATAGTCCTGTTGTATAAGAGTTAATGATAAAGAATAAGGGCTTATCACTTAATATTTCAAGACATAGATTAACTAGATTAGATAAATCTTTTTCTATATCCCAAACCTCTCCATTAGCACCTCTTCCATAACTAGGAGGATCCATAACAATAGCATCATACTTATTTCCACGTCTAATTTCTCTTTTAACGAATTTAACAACATCATCTACTAAATAACGAATAGGTTTATCTTTAAGTCCTGATGATATTACATTTTCTTTACAAACTTCTACCATACCCTTTGATGAATCTACATGAGTAACTGATGCGCCTGATGAAAGGCAAGCGACTGATGCCGCTCCTGTATAACCAAAAAGATTTAAGACTTTAATATTTCTTTTAGATTTAGTTATTTTATTCATCATATATTCCCAATTAACCGCTTGTTCTGGAAATATACCTGTATGTTTAAAACCCATTTGTTTAATATTAAAAGTTAAATCTTTATAATTAATAGTCCAAGTACTAGGAATCTTTCTTAAG
>CALVIS010000071.1 GCA_944331805.1 uncultured Bacilli bacterium | reverse complement strand
GGGTTATTAGTTACTTGTAATGATAAGTTATCAGTAAATTGTTTCTTACCTTTACCAATAACTGCTTTTGTTACTATCTCTTTATACAAAGCCATGCGTTTCCCTCCTCTAATTTAGTCTATGCTTCAACTAATTAAAAAGTACAAAAAACTGGTAGAATATATATTTACCAGTTTATAAATCAATACAATCAGAAAAGAAAGAAACAGTTATGCTTCTTTCTTTAGTTCTTCAAGTTCTTCTATACTTAGTCCTGTATTTTTAGATACTACTTCTATAGGTATTCCATCCTTAAGAAGATTTTTAGCAATTTCTATTTCTTTTGCTTTAGCACCAGCATCATAACCATCATCATAGCCATCAAGTCTAGCAGAATTTATCTCTTTTCTTCTAACTAACTCTACATTATAATCTGTTCTAAACTTATCATCTTCATTTAGTCTTTCTAACTTATCCACAATATATAATGCCTCCTCATTACCATTTGCAATCTCTCTCATCTCTTCATATGAACTTTCTATCATCATCGCTGCAAATGTTTCTTCTTCGTTACTTCCATTATATCTTACATTTTTTAGACTTTCAAGATAAATATTATGTATTTTGATATCATCTATTACATCATTATATTTCTCATTTCTTAAAGTATAATCAACATTAATTGCATCTGGTTTTATCTTATAAAGACTATTATTAAAGTTAATTAATGCAGTTTTCATCTTAACAAAGTTTTCACCTTTTTCTAAGCCACCGCCGGCAATAAGGAAAAGATACATTCTATTTTTGATTAAGACTCTTTCTGATACATCTTTATTCATTTCTACTATAATGAAATCTCTATCTTTCTTTAATAAGACATCAAGTCTATAATCTCTTGCAACATTTCCACTATTTATCTCATTATCATAAAGTTCGTACCCCTCTAAATCCAATTTAGAATAATATTTAATTACTTTTTCAAAAAAGAATCTACTATCTTCATCTTTAAACATTCTTTTAAATGTTGTGTCAGATAAAAGTGTAAAGAACTCTTTTTTCTTTTCTTCTTTTTCCATTAATACCTCCAATAATTTTTAATATTTCTACGTAGATGCCTACAACTCTAACATGGAAGGAAAATTAATGCAAAAAGAGGATTTTGCAAATTCACTACAAAAACAAGGGCCAATTTAATAAATTCACCAGGGAGAAATGAAAAATTGGCCCTAAAAATTAGGACCAATTTACAAAATTCATACTTTTTTAAGAAATTTTATTATTTAATATATCTTCAAAGATAATATTAAGACCTTCCCTTATATTTATAAGAATGCTATTTATCTTCTTTTCTTTAATTAGATATTCTTTATATAAAAGAATAGATTCTAACTTATTTAGTTCATTATCTAATTCTTGTTTTATATTATTATCAAGGTAAGCACTTTTAACATAAGATCTTTGTAATGATTTAACTATATCTATCGCTTCCATTATCTCTTTATTAGATTTAATCTTTCTTCTTAATTCTATATACTCTTTATAGTCTTTCTCTTCTTTAATAGCTTTTATTAACTCTAAAACTTTTTCTTCTATTTCTTCATTACTCACTAACTTTTCCATCTAAACTCCATGTCTTCGCTTCTATTATCTCTACATTAACAATACTACCTATCTCTACATCATCACCTGTAAAATTAACTAATTTATTAGTATCGCTATAACCAAAGTATTCATTCTTTTTATCACTAATACCTTCTACTAGAACAGGTACTATTTTACCAACAAGTTTCTCATTATTCTCTTTAAAATAAGTATTAACTATATCATTAAGTTTATAAAGTCTTTGTTCCTTTTCTGCTTTAGTAATATTATCAGATAGTTTTGCAGCAGGAGTACCAACACGTGGAGAATAGATAAATGTATATGCATTATCGTATTTACATTCTTTAACTAAGTTTAAAGTTTCCTCAAAATCTTCTTCTGTCTCACCAGGAAAACCTACAATTATATCAGTAGATATAGTACAATTAGGTATCATTTCTTTCATCTTATGAAATAGAGTTAGATATTTTTCTTTAGTATAACGTCTTCCCATTAATTTAAGAATTCTATCACTACCTGATTGCACTGGTAAATGAATACTAGGCATAATATTAGGATACTTGGCAATTACTTCTATCATTTCATCAGTAAAGTCCCAAGGATGACTTGTCATAAATCTAATTCTAGGTATATTAGTCTTGGCAACATCTTCTAATAGTTCTGCAAGAGAATAATTATCATATAAATCTTTACCATAAGCATTAACATTTTGACCTAGTAGAGTTACTTCTTTATAACCATCCTTAATAAGATTATCTATTTCTTTTAGGATATCTTCTTTTTCTCTACTTCTTTGCCTTCCTCTAGTATAAGGAACTATACAATAAGTACAGAACTTATCACAACCATAAATAATATTAACATAAGCTTTATATTTGCTAGCTCTATCTACTGGTAAGCTCTCTATTAAATCTCCTTCTCTTGAATATACTTCTATTTGTTGTTTATCTTCACTTTTTTCTAATATTTCAGGTAACTGATAGAAGTTATGTGTACCTATTACAAAGTTTACAAATGGGTATTTTGACATAATTGTATTAACAACTATCTCTTCTTGAGCCATACAACCACATAAACCTATCATTAAATCTCTTTTAGATTCTTTAATATGTTTTGCCTTACCAAGTAATCCAAAAGCTTTATTATGAGCATTTTCTCTTATTGAACAGGTATTTAATAAGACTAAGTCAGCATCTTCAATATCTTCAGTAAAAGAAAAGCCTAATAGTTCTAATATACCTTTAATATTCTCACTATCATGTTCATTCATCTGACATCCATAAGTCTTTAAGAAACACTTTTTACCTTTATATTTATTAAGATATTTAGAATCTATTTTATAATCTATTTTTTTATAATCTATTTTTTCACTACTACGAGCGACTTTAAAATCTGGTAAATGCATATTTATCACTTCCTTACAAATTTAATTTTAAAACTTTTTCTACTTCTTCCATAGTATTATCTAAACTACTATTATTATTGATAATGCTAGTTATTGGTCTTTTATTAATATTCTCTTCGGAAAAATCAATAGAATCTGCTAAAAACCTTCTACATAATTCTTGATATTTAGGATTTTCTTCCATTTTTTCTCTATCTAGGGCTCTTTGTAATCTAATACCATCATCTACTTTTATTAAAAAAGAGAGAATATTTTCTATTCCATAGAATTTTACAAATTGATCTAAACCTTTTAAGGTATTACTGCCTATATAATTATTATTTCCTAAATCTATAGTAGTACTAGTAGTAAAGTAATACCATGGACCATAAACAGTATCATATTTTCTTTTCTCTATTATTTTGCCTTGTTTCTCTAAATCTAGCATTTCTTCTACAGTCTTAAAATAATATTCTCTTCCTTCAACTTCATGAGTTCTTTTAGGTCTTGTTGTAGACATTATCATTTCTTTAAAAGCAAATTTATTTTCTTTTACTAAAGTTCTTATAATAGTATCTTTACCACTATTAGATGGTCCCATAAATAAAATAATTTTCCCCATCGTGTTCACTTCTTTCTAAACAGTTATATTTTATCATAGAACCATAGAAAAAAGAAGAATTTATTTTTCTTCTTTATACGGTAACTTCCATTAAGACATTCTTAACTATATTATCCATGAAAGTTAATTTATTATTCATAAGTTCATTTTTAATAATATCAAAATTCTTCTTAACTAAATCTACTATCTCTTTTACTTTAGGAAGTAATTTAGCTTTCTTAGATAATTCATTTACAATAGTCTCTAAATTAGTTAACTTAGTATATTTACCGAAGTCATCACTTTTAATAAAAGTATTATATAAGTTGTTAAATGATACTAAATCAATGTTATTAAATCTTTTATCTTCTAATAATTTTAGAGTTGTACATAAATTACCTGTTGATATTGCAATATCAAGAATAGTTTTTCCTTCATTATTTCTAATATTAGGATTAATTTCTTTATTTCTTTTTAACTTTTTAATGATATTAGCAGTATAAACATAATCTTTAGTAGCAAGTAAATGAGTAAATGTATTACCATCTTTGTTTTGATGATTAATATCACTATCTATTTCATTCATATACTTCTCTACTATATCATATTTCTTACTCTTTAAAAGTCTCATTAAAACAGTATTACCATCCTGATCGATTGTATTTAAACTAACTATTTTCTTCTTTATTAGTTTATCTACTAATTCTAGATGTCCTTCTTTAATAAGTTCAAATATCAAGGACGGTTCTTCTTCACAAGCAGTAGTTGCCTGTGTCTCATCGTAAA
>CALVIS010000070.1 GCA_944331805.1 uncultured Bacilli bacterium | reverse complement strand
GATAGTCTTGATGAAGAGATACTTAAAGACTATTATGAACAACTAGATATTTTAAAATATGGGTGCAGTATAGAAAAGAAATAGGAGGAGTATGATTTATGTTAAAGATATTTAGATATTTAAAAGATAATATTTTATCAGTTATTCTAATTATTTTACTGTTAATAGTTCAAGCGAACTGTGATTTAACTATACCTCAGTACACTTCTAATATTATTAATGTAGGAGTACAACAAGGTGGTATAGAAGAAGTTAATCCTAAAGTAGTTAGAAAGTCTAAATTAGATGAGATTTTACTTTTTGTAAGTGATAAAGATAAAGAAGAGATTTTATCTAATTATAAATTAATTACTAATAAAAGTGATGACTATGACTATGATATCTTAGATGAAGAGCCAGTTTATGTTATTAAAGATGAAAGTATTTCTAATAGTGACTTAGAAAAGGCTATTCTTATTGATTATATGTTAACAAGCGAAGAGAGTGAAGCGGTTAACATTCAAAATGAAATTAAGAAAGATATGCCAGAGTCTATGCAAGATATGGCTATAATTGATATCATTGAAATGTTACCAGACGATGAACTTAATGATATGAGAGATTCTATTAATGAACAATTCTCTTCAATGCCAGATAGTATTATAAGTCAAAGTGCTGTAGCAGCGGTTAAACTAGAATATACAGAAGTAGGGCTTGATACTGATGCTATTCAAACTAACTATATTATAATTACAGGACTTAAGATGTTAGGATTATCACTAATAAGTGTAGCATCAACTATTTTAACTGTATTACTTGGTGCAAGAGTTGGTTCTGGTTTATCTAAAAGAGTTAGAAAAAAAGAATTTAAGAAAGTCTTAAACTTTGGTACTGCTGAGTATAAAACTATTGGTATATCATCATTAATTACTAGAAGTACTAATGATATTCAACAAGTACAAATGATGATAATTATGACTCTAAGATTATTCATTTATGCCCCAATAATTGCTTTTGGTGCGGTTAGAAAAGTATTTGAAACTGCTCCATCAATGACTTATATTATTTGGTTAGGAATAGTTTGTGTCTTAACATTAATATTTACTTTATTTGCATTATCTATGCCTAAGTTTAAGAAAGTACAAAAACTTATTGATAAACTAAACCAAGTAACAAGAGAAATTATTACAGGTATTCCAGTAATTAGAGCTTTCTCTAATCAAAAATATGAAGAAGAAAGATTTAGTGAAGCGAATACTAATTTAAAGAAAACAAATCTATTTGTTAATAGGGTAATGAATTTAATGATGCCTGGTATGATGTTTATTATGAATGGTATTGTTGTGCTAATTATTTGGATAGGTGCTCATAAAATAGATGATGGCCTATTACAAGTAGGTGATATGTTGGCCTTTATCCAATATTCAATGCAAATAATTATGTCATTCTTGATGATATCAATGTTTTCTATTATGCTACCACGTGCTAATGTTTCTGCTAATCGTATTATGGAAGTATTAGAAACAGATCTTTCTATTAAAGATCCAGAGAAACCTAAAACATTTAGTAAGAGAATTAAAGGACTTGTTGAGTTTAAAAATGTTAGTTTTAGATATCCTGATAGTGATGAAGATGTTATTACTGATGTAACATTTACAGCTAAACCTGGTACAACAACAGCCTTTATTGGTTCTACTGGTAGTGGTAAATCAACTTTAATTAATTTAATACCAAGATTATATGATGTAACTAAAGGGGAAATCTTAGTTGATGGTATTAATGTTAAAGATGTAACCCAAAAAGACTTACATGATAAGATTGGTTATGTTCCTCAAAAAGGTGTATTATTCTCAGGAACTATAGAGTCTAATATTAAATATAGTGATGATAATATGTCTGATGAGAAGATGATAGAAGCAGCACGTATCGCTCAAGCAGAAGAGTTTATCTTAGCTAAAAAAGAAGGATATAAGAGTCCTATTAGTCAAGGAGGTACTAATGTATCTGGTGGTCAAAAACAACGTCTTTCTATCGCTCGTGCTATTGCTAAAGATCCAGAGATTTATATCTTTGATGATAGTTTCTCTGCCCTTGACTTTAAGACTGATTTTGAACTTCGTAAAGCCTTATATGAATATGCTAAAAACTCAACTATCTTTATTGTCGCTCAACGTATTAATACAATATTAAAAGCAGATCAAATAGTAGTACTTGATGAAGGTAAAGTAGTTGGTATTGGTACTCATAAAGACTTACTTAAAAATTGCTCTGTCTATCGTGAAATAGCAGAGTCTCAACTTACAAAGGAGGAGTTAGAAAATGCCTAGTGGAAGAATGGGAATGGGAACAACTGCAAAAGCTAAAGACTTTAAAGGTACTTTAAAGAAATTACTTAAATATTTAAGTAATTATAAAATAAGTTTAATCTTTGTTATTATCTTTGCTATTTGTAGTGCAGTATTTTCAATAATTGGTCCTAAAATATCAGGACAAGCAACTACAGAGATATTTAATGGCCTTGTTGGTAAAGTAACAGGTACTACTAATGGTATAGATTTTTCTAAAGTAGGAACTATTCTTTTAACTCTCTTATCATTATATATAATAAGCGCCATATTTCAATATTTACAAGCTTTCATTATGAGTGGTGTAAACCAAAAAGTTACTTTTAATTTAAGAGAAGAGATATCTCATAAAATGCATAAATTACCTCTTTCTTATTTTGAAAGTAAAACAACAGGAGAAATATTATCAAGAGTTACAAATGATGTCGATACTTTATCACAAAGTTTAGATCAATCTATATCACAGATATTAACTTCTGTTACAACTTTAATAGGTGTAATAGTAATGATGTTAACAATAAGTCCTCTAATGACTTTAGTAACTCTAGTAATTGTCCCTATCGCTTTATTTATGATGAGTTTTATTATGAAGCATTCTCAAAAATACTTTTTAAATCAACAAAAGTATTTAGGAAATATCAATGGTACAATTGAAGAATCTTATTCAGGACACACTGTTATTAAATTATTTAATGGTGAAGAAAAGACTATAGAAGATTTTAGTAAAACTAATGAGAAATTATATAATTCAGCATGGAAGTCACAATTTTTCTCTGGTATGATGCATCCAATTATGAATTTTATTGGTAATATTGGTTATGTTTTAATATCTATTTTAGGTGGATATTTAGTTATCCAAAATAAAATAGAGGTCGGAGATATCTTATCATTTACTCAGTATATCAGAAACTTTATGAATCCACTTGCCCAAATTGCTCAAATAGGTAATATGATTCAGTCAATGGTAGCATCTGCCGAAAGAGTCTTTGAATTCTTAGAAGAAAAAGAAGAAGTGCCTGATGTTAAGAAAGTTACTTATGACTTAGATAAAATGGGTAATACTGTAACTTTTGAAGATGTTAAGTTTGGTTATAATAAAAATAAAATCATTATCAATGACTTTAGTGCTAAGATGCATAAAGGACAAAAGATTGCCATTGTTGGACCAACAGGAGCTGGTAAGACAACTATTGTTAAACTATTGATGAGATTCTATGATGTTAACGCAGGTTCTATTAAGATAGATGGAGTTGATATTAGAGATATGAAACGTGATGATTTAAGAAGTCTCTTTGGTATGGTTTTACAAGATACATGGCTTTATAGTGATACCATTAAAGAAAATATTCGTTATGGTAACTTAAATGCTAGTGATGAAGCGGTATATGATGCTGCGATTGCAAGTCATGTTGATCACTTTATTAGAACAATGCCAGAAGGTTATGATATGGTTCTAAATGAAGAAAGTGATAACGTCTCAGCAGGTCAAAAACAATTACTAACAATTGCAAGAGTTATTCTTAAAGATCCTAAGATACTAATTTTAGATGAAGCGACTAGTAGTGTAGATACTAGAATGGAACAGTTAATCCAAGAAGCGATGGATAACTTAATGGAAGGAAGAACAAGCTTTGTTATCGCCCATAGACTTTCTACTATTAAAAATGCTAACCTTATCTTAGTAATGAAAGATGGAGATATAGTAGAACAAGGAACACATGATGAATTACTTAAGAAAAATGGTTTCTATGCAGAACTTTATAATTCACAATTTGAAAGTGTTGCAGAATAGATGATTATCTATTCTTTTAATATTGAGAATTAATAATATATTTGCTATATTATAAGTGGTGATGTAGATGATAGATGCAATAGAAATAAAAATTAATAGTGGTAGTTATAATAGAATAAATGCTCTTATTGATTATAATAATAATATATGCTATATGAATAATAATACTTATAAAGTAGATAATACGCTTCTTGAAGAACTAAAAAAAATATTATATACTTTAAAAAAAGAATATGGAAGTGTAAATGCTACAGATAGTAGACCTGTTCGGCAAGCTCAATTATAAATTTTGATTATATAAACAACAAATTATTCTTAATCTTTTTTCATATCTATTCATATGATTTCTATAAGTTTCTTTCATAATACGAAAAATTTTAATAGTTCTATTTGTATG
>CALVIS010000069.1 GCA_944331805.1 uncultured Bacilli bacterium | reverse complement strand
AATGGTGGTGCTTCTACTAAAAACGTTGCTAGTAATACGTTAGATGCTATTTATTTAGGACTTAATGCTCCATATATAGATGGATTTAAATTTAAACTTTATTTAACTAAAGATAAAGAAATTATTACTCTAAGTGATGATATAGTGGAATTATATACTAAAGGTCTTAATGAAATAGATGATTATACTCTAAAAGACTTTTTACTTTTCAATGTAGGTAGTAAAGTTCAAAAACAACAAATAGTTACATTAAGACAGATTCTTTATACATTTCAAAATACTAATAAATATTTAATATTAGAACTTGCAGATCAAAAAGAAAATAATGCTCTATTTACAGATTTAGTTTTAAATATGATAAGAAGCTATTCTAATAGTATTAATATTTATTTAGAAAGTGAAAACAAGGAAATAGTTGAATATTTAAAATCAACTGATAACTCTTATCCTATTGGTATTAGAGTAACTGAAGAAAGTACTGATAATTGGTATGTTGATGTAGATTTTTATGATATTAATACCACTCTTTTAGATGATTTTAATATAAGAGATAAGATTAAAGAAAATAAACTTATTATGATAGATCAAGTTAATAGAATGGAAGTATTTGATTTAATCTATGCTGAATATCAAGATATATTTAACTTTATTTATATTATAACAAGTCAAATTGCTAATATTAATGATAATGAGCAAATACAAAATAGAAGATAACTACTACCTTCTATTTTTATTAGCAATTTTTCTAATCTTTATTTTGTCCCTCGTCTTTTTATAATTGTCTTTTACACTATTAGGTTTCTCTTCTATTTTCTCTATGATTTTTAAATATCTAGACGCTTTATCATAGAAGCCACTTTCTACTAAATAAACAGAAGCATATAACATTATATTAGCTCTATCTTCATCGTTTAAGTTAAGATCTAAAATATATTTATCAAGTTCACTTAATCTAGTTGGAGATGATGATGAAATTATATTTTTAACACCTATCAACTTCTCTTCATAAAATTCAATTTTCTCATTACTCAATTTATTTTTTACACTATTTCGTTTCTTAAAATTCTTCATATATTTCTCCTTTACCTTAAGTATAAACTTCTAAAGAAAAATAGTAAACTTTTTTTCAAAAAAAGTGTTGACAAAATGGCTACAAATGATTATTATAAAAAGCACCAATTCGGAATTAGGCGAATTGGTCGCTAGTATCACACTAGCCAACCCCTTTTTATTCTTTTTTAAGAGACTGCCCTTCAGGGGGTGCAGTCTCTATTTTTATTTTTAAGCATGACAATAGTCAAGACAAAATTTTAACTCCTTCATATTTTAATAGTGAAAGGAGAAAAAAATATATGAATCAAGAAGATTATGATAGACTTCGTGACAAATGTAAAGACTGTAAAGATAGTTGTCTTTGTGAAGTTGTTAGATGTCTAGTTAATGATTGCACTGGACCAACTGGTCCTACTGGATGTACAGGTTGTCCAGGTCCTACTGGTCCTACTGGAGCAACAGGTGCTACTGGTGCCACAGGTATGCAAGGGCCAACTGGTCCAACTGGAGCTACTGGAGCAACAGGGGCTACTGGTATGCAAGGTCCTACTGGTCCAACAGGGGCTACTGGAGCAACAGGGGCTACTGGTATGCAAGGTCCTACTGGTCCAACAGGAGCTACTGGAGCAACAGGAGCAACAGGTCCATCAGGAGGTTCTTTCAATGCCGCTGCTATGGTCCATGATGAAACTAATACTGTAGTACCAATCAATGAGGCTATTAAACCTGCTATAACTAACTTATCAAATGGTATTACTTATGACCCTACAACTGGTGAATTTACTGTACCACAAACTGGACAATATCTAATTAACTGGTGGTTCAATGCTAGAAGTAAAAACACCAACACAGAATGTGAACCAGTCGCTTTAGGTATAGAATTACATCAAACATATCCTGGATTTAACCTTATCGCTCACTCATCTACTCACAATAGACTATCTTGTTGTGATACAGGAACAATTAGTGGTAATGCCTTATTCGCCGCTAATGCTAATGATAAATTTAGATTTGTTAACACTTCTAATACAGACTTCCAATTAGTACCAAATGATCGTTATTCTGCATCATTCTCAGTTACAAGAATTAATTAACAAAAAAGTTCACATCAACATGATGTGAGCTTTTTTATTTTGCATTACCAAATCTTCTATCACGATTTCTATAATTATCTAAAGATTCTTCTAAACACTTACTATCAAAATCAGGAAAATAAGTATCTGGAAAATCATACTCAGCATAACTTGACTGATAAATCATAAAATTACTAATTCTTTTCTCTCCACTTGTTCTAATAACAAAATCAAGTGGTGGTAAGTCTTGATAAAGATTTTTACTTACAACTTCTTTTGTAATATCATCTAAATTTAAAGTACCATCTAATACTTGTTTAGCAACTGTTTTAGTCATATCAACTATTTCATAGTCACCACCATAGTTAAGACAAATATTTAAGATACCTTTAGTATTATTTTTAGTATCATCTGTTGTCTTATCCATTGCCTCAAGTACACTCTTAGGAAGATTTTCACGTCTTCCTGAAAATACTACTTTAATATTATTCTTTTTAATAGACTCTAATTTAGTATTAAATAATGTTACAAATAGTTTCATTAAGTAATCAACTTCATTCTTTTCTCGCTTAAAATTCTCAGTAGAAAAGGCATATAAAGAAACGACTTTAATAGAAGTATTTTTATAAATATAATCAAGTAACTTAACAAGATTATCAGCACCTGCTTTATGTCCTGCACTTCTGTTTAAACCTCTTTCTTTTGCCCATCTACCATTACCATCCATAATGATTCCTAAATGATTAGGATATACTACATCACTCATAACTACTCCTTATTTTTATTAGTTAAACTTTCATAATATTCATATCTCTCTTGTGCATTCTCTTCATTTTCTTTAAGTAAAGTATCTGCTTCATCACTATTAATTATCTTTAATGATTTATATCTATCTTCACCAGTTAAATAGTCTTGATAATTATTAAAATCACTTTTGCCATCCATTTTAAATTCTTTAGTATCTGGATTATAATGGAAGATTGGAAAATATCCACTAGCTGTTGCATTTTTCTCTTCATCAATAGAGTTACTCATACCCTTTAAGATACCCCAAGCGATACATGGAGAATAGGCAACTATAATACTAGGTCCATTATATTTTTCAGCTTCTAACATTACTTTAACAGTTGCAGCAGGATTAGCTCCTAAAGATATCGCACCAACATAAACATTAGGATTAGTTAAAGCTATTCTTAAAAGATCTTTTTTAGCAGTCTTTTTACCAGATGAGGCAAATTTTAAAACAGCACCCATTCTACTAGATTTACTAGATTGTCCTCCAGTATTAGAATAAACTTCAGTATCAAGAACTAAGATATTAACATTTTCTCCGCTGTTTAGAACATGGTCAATTCCATTATAGCCAATGTCATAAGCCCAGCCATCTCCACCTACAGCCCATAAAGAAATAGGCATAATATATTTCTTTAAAGATTTTAAAGGTTTAATCTTAGTATGAGGAATAACAGAAAGTAAGGCTTTAGCAGTATCAACATTAATATCATTAACATAATCTAAATAAATATCTTTTTCTTCTTCATCTACTTTAGAGATGTTTTCATTTATAATATTCTTTAATTGTTGTTTCTTAACTTCATCTGCTATCTTCATACCGAAACCGAACTCAGCATTATCTTCAAATAAGGAATTAGCCCAAGGAACACTATAAGGAGTTGATGGACTAGATGCCCCATATATAGATGAACAGCCAGTAGCATTAGCGATTACTAGTCTATCTCCAAATAATTGTGTTAATAACTTAAGGTATGGAGTCTCACCACAACCAGCACATGCTCCACTAAACTCAAATCTAGGTTTCTTAAACTGACTACCTTTAACTGTACTAACACTCATGACGTCTTTCTCAGTTAGTTCATTAAATAAGTACTCAGTTTCTTTTAAAGTAATATCATTAACAAGCTTTTCTTTACTTACCATCTCTAAGGCTTTAGCACCTTTCTTACCAGGACAAATATTAGCACATAATCCACAACCAGTACAGTCTTTATAACTAATAGCAATAGTGAATTTTAAATTATCGCCTAAATGACTATCAAGTAGTTTATCATTTAGACTGTTAGGTGCTTTCTCTACCTCATCTTTATCAAGTAAAAATGGTCTAATAACAGCATGAGGACAAACTAAAGAACACAAGTTACAACTAATACAGTTTTCACTTTTATATTTAGGAACAACTTCACTAATATCACGTTTTTCAAGTCGTGAAATTCCTCCTTCAATAGTACCATCAGGTCTATCTAAGAAAGCACTAACAGGAAGAGTATCACCTTCTCTTTTATCAATAATATCAAATAAACTAGAACTAACCTCACTTACTTCTACATAGTCATCAGTATTTTCATCTATCTTAAGTAAATGAGTTGTATTAATAGCATTATCAACTGCTTTTTTATTTTTCTCTGCTATATTATTTCCTTTAAGTTTAAATCTAATATCAAGATTTTCTTTCATCTTATTAATAGCATAATCACTATCAAGAATATGACCGAATTTAAAAATTAAAGCTTCCATAATAGCACTTATCTTATTACCAAGTCCTTCTTTCTTAGCAACTTTATAAGCATTAGTTACATA
>CALVIS010000068.1 GCA_944331805.1 uncultured Bacilli bacterium | reverse complement strand
AAACAAACAACAAATGGTTGATTTATATGATACAAGTAAACATAATATTAGTTCGCATATAAAAAATATTTTTAATGAAGGGGAGGTAAGTGAGAATTTCAACTGTCAAGAAATTCTTGACAGTTCAAAAAGAAGAAAATAGGAATGTTAACATTGTTCACAAAATACCATTTTATTTGATAGCATATGTAAGAAAAATCTAAATAATATTGTTATAAAAGAAATACTTAGTCAAACTTTAAAAATTAGTTTAAATAAGTATAGATGATCATTTCAATGATATTAGAAATATTGATAAGATATTAACTAAATATTGGAAAGTAAGATAACTAATAACAGCTTTAGGATATTCTAGATGGAGAAATTTTAAAAAGATTATTAATAAATCAAAAATATCATGTAATGTTAGTAACATTAATGTAAGTGACCGTTTTGCCAACGTCGGCAAAACGGTGCCAATGCCAATAGAGAAAAAAATCATATAAAAAGTCTATTGTGAAAAAGCTTGATAAGAACTCAACATGTCGGAAACTCCGACATGTTGGATAATAAAAAAGCTATAAGTAATAAAATAGATGATAAAGAAAAACATGAATAGTGTTATATACTAACTAAAAACTGTAAAGTTATGCTAAAAAGTATAACTTTTTTTGTTAATTACATATTTTGATAGAGTTAAAATGCTATAATGAATTTAGAAAGGATGGTAAAAATGAAAGGATTAAGAATATTCCAATATGGTTGTGGAAAGATGAGTGTCTATACTATGAAATATGTCATAGAAAATGGTGGTACTATAGTTGGTGCTGTCGATATTAATCCAGATGTTATAGGAAAAGATATTGGAGAAATCATGGGAGGATATAAAGTAGGAGTAGTTGTTGATAATGCAAGAACTGCTAACTGAATTAAAACCTGATTGTGTTATCGTTACAACTATGAGTTTACTTTCTGATGTAGAAGATGCCCTAATGGTATGTGCAAAATGTGGAGTTAATGCTATTACTACTTGTGAAGAAGCATTTTATCCAATGAACTCTAACCCTACTTTAACAGAGAAAATTGATAAACTTGCTAAAGAAAATAATTGTACAATTACAGGTAGTGGTTATCAAGATGCTTTCTGGGGTAATCTAATTACTACTTTAATCGGATCAAGTCATAATATTACTAAGATAAAAGGAAGTTCTTCTTACAATGTAGAAGACTATGGTATTGCTCTTGCTAAAGCTCATGGAGCAGGGCTAACAAAAGAAGAGTTTGAGGAGCAAGTAGCTAAAGCTGATGAAATAAGTGACGAAGAAAGAAGAAAAGTAATAGAAAGTGGTGCTTATGCTCCATCATATATGTGGAATGTTAATGGTTGGCTTTGCGATAAATTAGGTTTAACAGTAGTGAGTCAACGTCAAAAATGTGTACCACAATTCAATGATTATGATATTGAATCTAGTACTTTAGGAATGACAGTTAAATCTGGTATGGCTACAGGTATGAGTGCTGTTGTTACAACAGAAACAAAAGAAGGTATTACTCTAGAAACAGAATGTATTGGAAAGGTTTACAATAAAGATGAGTTTGATAGAAATGAGTGGACAATCTATGGTGAACCTGATACAACTCTAGTAATTGAAAAGCCAGATACAGTAAGATTAACTTGTGCAGCTATTGTTAATAGAATTCCTGATGCAATTGCAAGTGAAGCTGGTTTCATCCCTACATCACGTATGGGAGAGTTAAAATACTTAAAAGAATCAAACAAATAAAAATATCCACAGTATCTGTGGAAAAAGCTAAAGATGCTATTTTTATACTAGCATCTTTTAATTTTAATTTGACGTACAAGAAAAATGCACATATAATATCATTAAAGAAAAGAGGAGTTATTATGAGACTTAGTAGACTAAATATTAAAAAGATTAACTTAAATGATATTGATAAGAACTATTCAGGACAAGATATTTTAATGAAACTTGGAGAACTTTATCAATATGAAAGTGGTATTTATGGATATGGAAATCTTTGGACTAAATTAGAGCGAATAGTTGAAAATATCATTATTGAAGAATTAGATAAAGTAGGATGTATTCAAGTAGAGTTTCCTAAACTACAACCAAAGAAAATATGGGAACAATCTAATAGATGGGATATGTATACTAAAGAAGGAGATATTATGTTTACTCTAGATAATAATCTAGGAGAATATGGCCTTGCTCCTACAGCAGAAGAATGTGCAACCCTATTTGGTGCTGCTAGACTTCCTTCATATAAAAACTTACCTGCAATATATTATCAAATAGGAGAAAAGTTTAGAAAAGAAATAAGAACTAGAGGATATCTTTTTAGACCAAGAACATTTGTCATGATGGATGCCTATTCTTTTGATAAAACAGAAGAAGATATGAGAAAAACATATGACCTAATGCATGAAGCTTACTTAAATATCTTTAAAAGACTAGGTATAAAAATAATGCCTACAGTAAGTGATAATGGTGTAATAGGTGGAAGTGTTGCCGAAGAGTTCCAGGCAGCAACTAAACTTGGAGAAGATACTGTCCTTTATGATGAAGAACAAAATCTAGGTATTAACAAAGAAGTATTAGAATTTGATAATAAAGATGACTATCTAAAACAATTAAATATAACTGATACAAGTAAATTAAAAGAATACCAAGCAGTAGAGTTAGGTAATAATTTCCAATTAGGAACAAAATATTCAGAAAGCATGAAATTGTTCTATATAGATGAAAATGGTAATAATAAACCATATTATATGGGATGCTATGGTATAGGACTAGGTAGAATAATCGCTTGTCTAATAGAGAATAATGTAATTAGAAAAGATGATAAAATTAAAGGATTCGCACTACCTTATGAAATCGCTCCTTATAAAGTACAAATTATCTATAATGAAAATAATAAGGAAAAAGCTGAAGAATTATATAAAGAATTAACTGATAATAATATTAATGCTATTATCGATGATAGAGAGAATCTAACTATTGGTAATAGAATTAATGATGTATATGTATTAGGTACTCCTAAAATGATTATATTAGGTAATAAATTTGATGGAGAAAATTATTCTATTGAAGATATAAAAGATAATTCTACTGATATAGTTAAAGTAGATGAAATAGTTGATTACTTTAAGAATTTATAAAAGACTCGGGAGGCGAGTCTTTTTAGTTATCTTTACAATTGAAATAAGAATATATTTATGGTATCTTAAAGATAAGAAAAATAAAGGATGAAAGTTATGCAAAAAATCGATGAAAGAAGTTTAAAATTAAAAGCTGAAGATTATTTTGATTATTGTAAAAATAATAGAAGGATAAGAGGGCTATGGGTAATAACAGATAAACAGTCTATTTTTTATAGTCAAGTACTTAGGGATGATTATAGGACACATGATAATATACAAATAGATATAGAAAACGAAATTCATCCTAATAACCAAATAGAGAATTGGGGTGCCATTAGACCATCTCATGCTTGTATCGCTTCGGCTGGTGTTGAATTAGAAATATATATGCCAGACAATGGGAAGTTAAGTTATAGTCAAGCTAAGTTTATAACAGACGCTCTAAATATTGTAGAAAAGTTTAATAGCAATGAAGAAAACAAAAGAAAAATAAAGATAAATCTATATGAGCCACCTAATAAAGAAAGTAAATATGACGTAACTGCTATAGAAGATATAAAACTATTAAAAGATAAACTACAAAATGAAATTACTCATAATATAGATATTGAAGAAGAAAAAATTATAGGTACAACTTTACCTAAAGAAGAAGTAATTAATAATATATTATCAAACTTAAATGCCCCTTATAGAAATGTTGATGAGTTATCATTATTACTAGGTAAATGTAAATCATATATAAATGATGATTATTACAAAGATGTATTTATTGAACTTATACCAAATTATAAGAACATAAAGAAACTATTTGATATATTAAAAGAACTATATATACAAAGCGATAAAATAGAAACTATGACTTTAGATAACTTAGAAGAAACGTTATATAATCTTATAAAAAATAGTTTTAAGAATAAGAAAACATTTAATGATATACTTGATTATTTAGATAAACTTCAGTATCAAGACAGAACTTTAGTAAATGAATTATTTCCAAATTATGAGTTATTATTAAAATGTTGTAAAGATATTAGGTATATAGATAAAAATGAACTTGATATGAAATTAGAAAAATGCACATCTTATGATGACATTCTTAAAGTAATTACAAGTTTTACTTATTCTAAAAATAAAAAAGAATTACTAGAAAAGGAAAAACAACTAAATAATTATAATGAAAGTTTAGAAGAAATAGAAATAACAAAAAATATAATTTCATCAAAAGACCATTTAAATAATCTAATTAACAATAGAAAAGAAAAATATCAAAAGAAAAATGAATATACTTTTAATTTAGAAGAAAATAGTAGAAATATTACTAGCGAAGAAAAACATCAAGAAAGTATAAATGAATTAATTAAAGAAAGCTCTAGTAATTTCATTAAAAGAATAATATTTAGAAAAAGAATTAAACAATATAAACATGATTTACAAGAATCAATAAATAAAATGGAGTCGTTAAAGAAAGATAATCAAGGTATACTAGATAAAATAAATGCCCTAACTAAATGTTAATTTTAACATTATAATAACCAACAATTTTAAAAATAAAATAACCAATATTATATAGAAAATAAGAATAAAAA
>CALVIS010000067.1 GCA_944331805.1 uncultured Bacilli bacterium | reverse complement strand
TGAAAATTAATATAGTGATTTATTGATTAGATAGTTGTAATTATTTCATCTAAACTACCTAGAGTATTGTAGAAACTGTTATAAAAGTATCCTCTCCATCATTATAAGTATTTCCATCATCTCCTAAATTTGTTAAAACAACATCTGATACAGGCATTTTATATTCTTCAAATAAATGACCATCACTAGGTAGATTTAAATCATTATAATCCAGTCCTACTTCTACTCCTAAAGTAATTGTTAGACCACTACTAGATGTATTTGTTACATTTATCTTATATGTATTACTTGAACCGCTTGAACCACTCTGTTCTAAGTTAATTCCTGTTTCTTTTGGAGGAATATTAATACCTTCTGCTATTATGTAACCTACATTTATACCATTAGGAAGATTATATAAGTAGTAAAAGTTAAATCTTGCTTTTCTATTATTTGGATTACTTAATGTTATAGTAAACTCTCTAGTAGTTTTGGCAGGTATATTTAAAGTATTACCTTCTTCTCCATCTATTAGTAATCCATAAGTTAAATTACCTGTCACTATACTTATAGCATTTTCTTTTTCTTTTGTTACAGTAAACATCGCATAAGAAAAGTATCCTCCTAATATTAATAGCGTTATTATAATCATTACTATCATATATATCTTACTAAAACTTGTTTCTAATAATATCTTTTTCATCATCTTACTCCTTCCATTAATACACTCAAAAAAGAATAGAATTATCCTCTATTCTTTTAAGCCATAATGAAAGAAAGTATTTACTAGATACTTACTAAACTGCCCCCCCCCAGATAACATATTGTAAACATAATTTCTTCATATTTTTTTACCTTCTTTCTAATATTTGATAATCTTATGTTAACACATTTTTAAAATAATCGCAATATGTCATAGAATGTTACATATATCATTAATAACATTAATAAGAATAACCCTACAGCATGGAACTTTGCTTCTGTCTCAGGTTTAACAGGACTTCCTTTAATCTTTTCAATTATTATAAATAAAATATGTCCTCCATCAAAAGCTGGTAGTGGTAAAAGATTAATAAAGCCTACATTTATTGATAAGAAGGAAAATAAATAAAGTAAACTAGCAAGTCCTCCACTTGCTTGCGAACCTACTACTTCATATATTCCTACTGGTCCACTTAACTGATTTAAATGAATTCCTCCAGTAAATAAATTAAGTAGTGTTACTCCCATCTGTTTAAATAAAGAACCTGTTTTAACTACTGTATACTTTAAAGATGCTAATAAGCCATGTTGTTCTTCTCCTTGCATACCTATACCATAAATATATCTTTCATCCCCATCTACTTTAGTTTTTTCTGGTTTTATTTTATATGTTTCAATGCTTCCATTTTCTTTTTTTACTTTAAACTCATTAGCTTTATCAGTATCAGCGATTGTTATATAAAGAGAAATATCATCTATAGTCCAAATATCATGACCATTAATTTCTAATATTTCATCACCTTTTCTAAGTCCAGCTTCATAAGCAGGAGTATCTTTTTCTACACTAGATAATATTGGTTCAGTTGAAGTCGCTCCCCAAACTAGAGAAATAAAAAATAATACTAAGATAGCAGAAATAAAGTTAAACCCTGCTCCAAAGAACATTACTAAAAACTTTTGCCAAGGTTTCTTACCAGGTAATGTCCTTTCTCTTGGTAAGTCTTCCTCTTCTCCTTCTTCTCCTGCTAACTGACAAAATCCCCCTATAGGTATCGCTCTTAGGGAGTACTCTGTCTCACCTTTTTTAAAACTAAATAGTTTAGGCCCCATACCAAGAGCGAATTCATAAACATATATTCCTGTTAATTTAGCGAATAAGAAGTGGCCTCCTTCATGTATAAAAATAATTGAACCTAGTAATATTATGAATAATATTAATGTAACCATGTTGCCTCCTAAATTAATCCCATTACTAATATAAATGCTAAAATTACAAAAATTAGACTATCTAAACGATCTAATATACCTCCATGTCCTGGAATAAGATTAGAAAAATCTTTAACATTAAATGTTCTCTTAATAGATGAAAATACTAAATCACCAAGTTGTCCTACTACTGCTAAGAATAATGTTGTAAGTATTAATATTGCTAAAGAAATACCTGGATCTATTATAGTATAATAAAATGTAGTTGCTACAAAAGTTCCCATTAAGACTCCGCCTATAAAACCTTCTATAGTCTTATGAGGACTAATAGAGGGAGCTAATTTATTTTTACCTATATACATACCAGTTATAAGAGCAAAGGTATCTGTTATTACTGTTATAAGTAGTAAATAGATTAAATAATTTAGACTATAATTTCTAATTACTAATATTAAATTAAAAGAGATATTTATAAAAAGAAGTGAACCTATTAAATATAAAGCATCATTAATATCATAATCCATTTCTTTCTTATTTTTTAATAACATAGGTAAAAGGAATAATAAAACAATAAAGCTTATTAATTGATAACTCATATTATAACTAAATATATTTTGATTGTAAGTTAAAATTATAGAAAATATAATTAATAAATATGAAATTATTTTCATTAAAGTAGGAAACTCTTTTTTCTTTTCTCTTATAGTTATTAACTCATACATTGCTCCTACTGCAAGAAAAGTCATAAGTATTGCAAAAGGAATACCTCCTATAAATAATAATGGTACAAATATTAATATCATAATAATAGCACTTAATACACGTTTTTTCATGTTAGCACTACCTCCAATCTTATAATAAGTATAATATATTTTTTACTTTTAGACAATAAGCTTAATTTATTTATTAAAATTTAATATTAATCTTTTTCTAATATCTTTATCTTTTATATAAAGATTACACTCCCTTAAACTTTCTCTATTAATAGGAGCATTAAGCATTATTTTAAATTTATCTATTCTTTCCTCTAAATTTTTATTCTTATTTTCTTCATATAATGTCTTACTTGCAATGCTTGCTAAAATATGGTCATCACAAAAAGAATCTGACAAATCAAATATATCATCTTCTTCAAACTGTAAACTTGTATCTTTTTCTTGATATATATTTAATATGTCTTTTAAATCAGTTAAAACCTCTATAATATCAATTAAATCATAATATCTTGCTATTAAAGCATCACTACTTATATTTTTGGTTAGAAGATAATCTGCAAATAAATATGTATTATAATATGATAATAATTCGGTATATATATTAAAATATTTATTACTTTCATAAATATCATGCGAATCATAAAACATCTTATGTGTATATTCATGACACAAGATAAAAGCATCTAAAATTGTATGAGTTAATCAAAATTTTATATTACCTAAATCTATATCATAATACCCATTACATCCTATTAATTCATTTATTTCTTCTATATTTAGATCTATATTATTAAACATTGTATTAAGCATGAGTTCTTCAGGAGTTAGTAATGATAACTCTTCTAATAAAACCAAATCATAAGTCTTAATACTAATACTCTTAAAATCATCTAATTCTTCTTTAAAATAAGTCTTTAAATAATCTTCAAATAAGTTAAAGGTATCTTCATAAGAAATATATCTTAATGCTCCTTCAAAATCATGTCTATTGCTTGTATTCATTTCTAATATAATTTCTTTATAATAAGGATAATTATGTTTTAAAAACTTATTAGTAAAAAGAATATTAAAAAAATCTTTACAATTAAGTTGTTCCATACTTTTCCCCCTAATAACAAAAGAGATTACCTTAAGTAACCCCTAAAACTTATCGATATTAATTTTTACGTATTTGTTATCTTTTAAAGCACTACTAGCTTGTACTAGAGTTCTAATGGCATTAGCAGTTCTACCATTCTTACCGATAACTCTACCGATATCAGAGTCTGATACTAGTACTTCTATAATTATTTCCTTATCATTTTCACTAGGAAATTCTTTTACAGATACAGCATCTTCATCTTTTACAATATTTTTAATTATCTTTTCTGTTAATTCTACTAAAGTCATTATTTTGTTTCCTTTTTATCTTTAGATTCAGCAAATTTTTTCATAATACCTGCATCTTTAAATAGACTTCTAACAGTATCTGATGGTATTGCTCCATTATTTAACCATTTAAGAGCAACTTCTTCATTGATTTTAACATCTTTTTCACTACTTATAGGATTATAAGTACCTACTAATTCTAGATATTCTCCATCTCTTCTACTTCTTGAATCTGTTGCAACTATACGATAGAATGGTCTTTTCTTAGCTCCCATTCTCATTAATCTTAATTTAACTGCCATAATTATTGCTCCTTTCTTTTTACTGTTATAATTATACACAAAAAGATAAAGACTGTCAACCTTTTTTTGTTAACAGTCTTTATGAACTATTAATTATAATGAGTCTACTCAGTGGGATTATCTAGATATTCTTCATTTACTTCTTCATCTATTCTCTTATCAATAGTAGCATCACTATCCATTATTTCTTCCCAATCATCAACTTCATCTAAGGTATTGATACGTACTTTAGTATCTCCAACTAATTCTATACCTAGAGTTTTATCTATAGTACAGTTAATAGTATTACCAGCAATTTCTGCTTTACTACAACTTGGTCCACTTAAGCTTCTAATTATTACTTCTTCGTTTTCTGTATCTGAGTTTACTCCTTGAACATTAATGGTTTCAGTATAGTTTTTAGTATCTTTTAATACTTCAGTTTTAGTATCATTATCATAAGAATACCAAATATTAATATCATAACTTCCATTAATGGTAACTGTTCCATTTGAAAAAGTACCACTAAAATTATGATTAATCACCCAACAGCCAAGAATTGTATTAGGGTTATTAGTTACTTGTAATGATAAGTTATCAGTAAATTGTTTCTTACCTTTACCAATAACTGCTTTTGTTACTAT
>CALVIS010000066.1 GCA_944331805.1 uncultured Bacilli bacterium | reverse complement strand
ATGATGTTAACTAAACAAGAGATTCCTCATAGTGTTACTTGTTATGTGGAAAACTTTGAAGAATATGATGATTTAGTACATATACAAGTCTTGATAGTTGTGGATAAAGAGAGTTTAAAGAAAATTATTATTGGTAAGAATGGTAATATGTTAAAACGTATAGGCATACTTGCTCGAAATGATATGGAAGAGTTTTTAGGTAAGAAAGTATTTTTAGAGACTCATGTTAAAGTAATAGAAAATTGGCGTGATAAAGAGAAATATTTAATAGAACTAGGAATTGATAGTAAAGATGAATAAAAAAATTACTTATTAATCATTATATTAATAGGTGATAATATGAATAATTATGAAAAAGTTTGGAATTTATTTAAGAAGACTGGAGATATTAGATATTTTCTTTTAGCAAAGTCTATAAAAGAAAGTGAAGGTAGTGTTGATAATGAAGATAGTGGATGTGAAGGGACTAGTTCTAAACGAGACTAATTATAGTGATTCTAGTAAAATATTAAATGTCTTGACAAGCGAGTATGGTCTTATTGGGATTATATCTAAAGGATGTCGTAATTTAAAAAGTAAACTTAGAGGTGCTTCTAGAAAATTAGTATATGGAACATTTCATTTCTATTATAAAGAAAATGGATTATCTACCTTAATTAGTATTGATGTTATTAGTGATTATCCTAAGACTATTATGGATTTAGAAAGAGTAGTATATGCATCATATTTATTAGACCTTACAAGACAGGTAGTTAAACAATCTAAAGATAGTAATATCTTATCTTTGATAGTTAGCACTTTAGAAAAAATTGAGAGTGGTCTTAATCCTTCTGTTGTTACTAATATATTAGAACTTAAATATTTGGATTTTTTAGGGGTAAGTCCTATAGTTACAGGCTGTGCAGTCTGTGGGAAAACTACTAATATAGTTAGTTTAAGTCCAACAGCAGGGGGCTTTATTTGTAAAGATTGTTATCAGAATGAAGGATATTATAGTGAAAAGGCAATTAAGCTTTTACAGATGTATTACTATGTTGATTTAGAGAAAATTACAAAAATAGATGTTAATCCTAAAGTTAATGAAGAAATAAATAAATTTTTAGAAGATTATTATGATAGATATACAGGAATTTATTTAAATAGTAAAAAAATGTTAAAGAATGTGATAAAATTAAAATAAGGTAGTGATAGTTTATGAAGAGAAAAATAATAATTCTTTTAAGTTTATTTGTTATTTTAACTATTTGTGTACTTTTAGATATAACAGGAGCGATAGATTATAATATCTATAATGTGTTATCTACTAGTAATGTAGAGTTTTTAACAGTGTGTTCTAATGTCGTAACATCACTAGCATCTAGTCAAGCGATAATTATTATTACTTTAATTTTGATATTTTTACTTAATACTAATCATCAGAGAATATTTGTGATAATTAATACCTTAATTAGTGCTGGTATTATTATATTAAGTAAGAATATCTTTTTAAGAGAGAGACCTTTGATTGGAAGTGAAATACTTTCTAGTTATAGTTTTCCTAGTGGACATAGTTTAATTGCGACTACTTATTATGGATTCTTAATATATTTACTTAGAAGAAGTAAGTGTAAAGAAGAATATAAAGTGATAGGAACAACATTCTTAACTACATTAATTGTTTTGATTTGTTTAAGTAGATTAATACTTAATGTTCATTATTTAACTGATGTAGTTGGAGGAGTTATTTTAGGACTTGTAATACTTTTAGTATTGATATACTTTTTTGAGGCGACATTTAAACCTAAAGAAAAAGAGAAACCTTTACTTAAAACATTATCATATGGTTTTAATGGAATACTTTATACCTTAAAACATGAGAGAAATATGGTAATTCACTTTCTTGTAATGATACTTGTTATTATTGCAGGGATAGTCTTTAAAATTACTTTTGTAGAGTGGGGAGTATGTTTCGTACTATTTGCCTTAGTTCTTTCTTTAGAACTTATGAATACGGCACTGGAGAATGTAGTTGACCTTGTAACTGAAGAGAAGAAAGCGAAAGCGAAAGTTGCAAAAGATGCAGCGGCAGGTGCAGTGCTTGTTGCTGCGATATTTGCAGTTATTATAGGGATATCAATATTTTTACCTAGACTTTTAGAATTATAATATATATAATATGTGTATGAACAAGGAGTATAACCGGAGGTGTAATTAAATGAATGTAGGAATTATGTGTGGAAGTTATGAAACTGCTAGTATGGAGTCTCGTTTAAATAATTCTAGGGCAGTTAGTGAAATAGCAGATATGGGATATACATTTGTTATGGGAGCAGGTGAGACTGGTTCTATGAGAGATGTTAAGGAAATTTTAAGGGAAAATGGTAATATGCTTATAACTGTTGGTAATAGTCTTGAGCTTGATAGAACTACTGCAGATGTTAAAGTAGAGGTTAGTTCTACTTTTAAAAGAGCTGAAAAGATTTATGAAAATAGTGATGTTATTATTTTCTTAGATGGAGGGACAGGTACTCTTTCTGAATTTTGTTCTTTTTTAAATAATAAGATAGAAACTGATGATAAAAAGAAAGAACTAGTACTTGTTAATATTGATGGTGTTTATGATAAAATAATAGATGATTTAAGAAGAAGATATAAATAAGGACTTGCTAGTAAAGGAGAATATTATTTTAAAGAAGTTAGAAGTCCTCTAGAATTGGAAACTTACTTAGAAGAAGTAGAGAAAAAACTTAATGGTAGTGAACAAGAAAGGGAAAGAGTGATATAATGAGTAATATTAAGATGGAAGATTTAGTTAATTACTGTAAACAATATGGAATAATATTCCAAGGAAGTGAGATATATGGAGGTCTTGCTAATACTTGGGATTATGGTCCTGTTGGTAGTAGAATAAAAAATGCTATTAAAGATACTTGGAGAAAAAGATTTATACAGGAGAGAAAGAATGCATACGAAATAGATGCAGCGATTTTAATGCATCCTAGAGTATGGGAAGCATCAGGTCATGTATCTAGTTTTTCTGATCCTTTAATAGATTGTAAAAAATGTAAAATGAGACATAGAGTTGATAATTTAATTGATGATTTCGATTCTAATGCTCATGCAGATGGTATGAGCGAAGAAGAAATGATGGATTATATTAAGTCTCATAAAGTACCTTGTCCAAACTGTGGTGGGACAGATTATACTGATATTAGAGAATTTAACTTGATGTTTGAAACTAAAAGAGGAGTAACAAATGATAGTAAAAATACTATTTATTTAAGACCTGAAAATGCTCAGGGTGAGTATGTTAATTTTTTAAATGTAGGGAGAAGTATGAGAGCGAAAGTACCATTTAGTATTGGACAAATTGGTAAAGCTTTTAGAAATGAAATAACTCCTGGTAATTTTACTTTTAGAACTATTGAATTTGAACAAATGGAATATCAGACTTTTTGTAAAGAAGGAGAAGATAGTGAGTTATATAAATATTTTAAAGAATATGCTAAAAAATATTTTATGGATTTAGGACTGCCAGAAGATAAACTTAGATTCCATGACCATGAGAAGTTAGTTTTTTATGCTAAAGAGGCATGTGATATAGAATATTTATTTCCTTTTGGTTGGGGAGAGATAAATGGTACTCATAATAGAACTAATTATGATTTATCACAACATCAAGAGTATTCTTCTGTTAGTCAAGAATATTTAGATCCTGTTACTAATGAGAAATATATTCCTTATATAATAGAGTCAACTGTTGGTGCTGATAGACTTACTTTAGCGATAATTGCAGAAGCTTATAGAAAAGAGACTTTAGAAGATGGTAGTGAAAGAGAAATCTTAAAGATTCATCCTTATTTAGCAGCTTATAAAGTAGCGGTTTTACCTTTAATTAAGAAAAGACATAGTGAGAAAGCTAATGAGATATATGATTTATTATCTAAAAACTTTATGGTTAGTTATGATGAAGCAGGATCTATTGGTAAAAGATATAGAAGGCAGGATGCTATTGGAACCCCTTTTAGTTTAACTGTTGATGATAATACAATAGATAATGGTACTGTTACTTTAAGAAATAGAGATACTATGGAACAAGTAACGTTAAAGTTAGATGAAGTTATTCCATATATTGAAAAGAGGATTAAATTTTAATGGGTCCTATTATTGGTATTTTAACTAGAAGTGGTGTTAATGAAAAGGGTACACCTATAGAGTACTGTATGGAAAGTACAAGAAGAGCGATTGTTAAAGCAGGTGGGGTGCCTATCATGTTAACACCTCCTCAAGATATAGATTATTTTACTACTAAGAGTAGTGAAGCTCCTGATTTAACTGGGATGGAGCAAGAAATGATTTTATATCAGATAGAAAAGTTAGATGGATTATTTATTCCTGGTGGAGATAAGATTACTAAATATGATTATTATGTCTTACATTTTTGTCTTAAAAGAAATATTCCAATACTTGGAGTATGTTTAGGTATGCAGATGATTGCTAACTATAAAATAGATAACTTTAAATTATTAGATGTTCCTAATAAAGAGTTACATTATAAAGAAGATTATGCTGCACCTGCTCATACTGTTACTATTGATAAAAATAGTCTTTTATATAAGATATTAGGTAGTGAAGAGATAATGGTTAACTCTCATCATTTAAGATGTGTGGACTACACTAAAGAGTGTAATGTGGTTGCTAAGAGTTCTGATGGAGTGATTGAAGCGGTAGAGTTAAAAGATTATGACTTCTGTTTAGGGGTACAGTGGCATCCAGAGATAACTATTAGTGATGATGTTAATTCTAAGAAGATATTTGAATGTTTTATGGAGAAAGCTAAGGAGAAGAAAGAAAGTAAAATAATTATTAAATAATTTTATTGACATTATTATCACTGAATGTTATATTATAGCAACATAAGTGATTATGTGTTGTAAAAAAAAGCTGGTGATTCCGACCATAACAGGAACTTAAAAAAGCGGTGATTCCGAC
>CALVIS010000065.1 GCA_944331805.1 uncultured Bacilli bacterium | reverse complement strand
TCTTCTTTCATATCTGTTGCTTCTTCTGTTTCAGAAGGGGTATCCTGAGTCTCTTCTTCTTTCATATCTGTTGCTTCATCAATTTCAGAAGGGGTATCCTGAGTATCTTCTTCTTTCATATCTGTTGCTTCTTCTGTTTCAGAAGATGTTTCTTGAGTCTCTTCTTCTTTCACGTCCGTGTCTTCATCAATTTCAGAAGTTGTATCTTGAGTCTCTTCTTCTTTCATATCTGTTGCTTCATTTATTTCAGAAGATGTTTCTTGAGTCTCTTCTTCTTTCATGTCTGTTGTTTCTTCTGTTTCAGAAGTAGTGTCTAGACCATCATCTTCACTCATATCTGTTTCTTCATCAGTATCAGAAGTAGTGTCTAGACCGTCATCTTCACTCATATCTGTTTCTTTATCAGTATCAGAAGTAGTGTCTAGACCATCATCTTCACTCATATCCGTTTCTACATCAGTATCAGATGCTGTATCTAGACCCTCATCAACATTTATATCTGAAGAAGTAGCAAAGTCTGTGTCTGAACTCATATCTGAACTTGTATCCATACTAGCATCTGAAAATTCATCATTCATAGATTTCATTCCTTTCCATAGGTACAAAAGTGTTATAAAAATTAAACTTTAATTCACTGTACCATTTTATATTATTTATTAAACTCTGAACTTATTGTTTTCGCTGCTGCTATTTTAGAAAATGGTATTTTTGTATTATATATTATTTTCCTTAAAAAATGTACTTTGGTACAGCATTCTAATTTAGTACTTGTACTGCCACCTTTATATTTCATAATCATTTCAGGAATTTTCTTATATACTTCATTTAATTTATTTCTGTCATTACTTTCTTCATTAAATGCTGATACATAAATTCTTCTAGCGTATTCTTCAGCTTCTGCTTTTAACATATAATCGCAACCATTATTACAACATCCTGCATACTTACACTCTAAATATGTTTTCAACATATCCTTCTTATCATTCCAGTATGTTGATTTTTCGGCTATTTCTTCATCGCTGATTGTTGTTCTAATATTTAATTTTTTTCTATAGTCCTCTGTCACTAACTCTTCTGGTTCTTCAAGACCATTCATATAGAAAAACGCTTCTCCTGGTCTTAATTTAGCAAGTCTTTCAACTTGAACTTCCTTCATATCTGTACAATTTCCAAGAATTGTTCTATCATTTTTTTCTACTAAGTTAAAAGCTAATTTAATATTAGTAAGCTTTACAACATCGTTTGTAACTTTTTCTGGCGATTGGTCGGCAATTACTATTCCCACTCCTAAAGATCTAATTTCTGCTAGCATTCTTGTTAGGAGTTTTTTTGCTACTGCACTTGGATTCGCCTGTCCTTCCATCGTATCACTACTTGCTGCTAATAAAACATGAGCTTCTTCTAATAATAACAAATTCTTTAATTCACCTGTTCCAATAAAATTACTATTTACATAAGATTGAATGCTTAGTAATAATAGAGCAATTATTAATGATTTTTGTTCTTCGTTTTCTATTGCTGCAAGTTCAATTACTGTTGGTTTTTTTAACAAGTCTTCAATAGGAATTGTATTATAATTTCCAAATAATCGTACTAAGCTTTTAAATCTTACATACCCAGCTTTACCAATATTTGCTGCATCTCCTCTATAACCTATTCTTTCAAACACTTCCATAAATGTCTTTAAAAAATCTTCCATCGTAAAGATATCTGCCCCATCATCTGTTGTATAATGTGGTAACCAACCAGCTTTTGCATAACACTCATCTAGGGTATCTTCAAATATTTTGTCTAGTGGTGTTACCATTGACACAGCAGCGGAAAAAGCCGTCTTTAAAACTGTTTTATAACTTTGCAACTTAACATTTTTAGGTGGTATGAATGGATTTAATATATATGGAGAAATAAAATCCTTTCCTGGAGTAAATACTTGTAAATCTGGTATACTATCAATCATTGCTCTATATTCATTTTTAGCTGGTTCTATTACCAAAAATGGAATATTATGTTCTTTCCATATTCTATCTAATAAACTAACAGAAAATGTTGTCTTACCACATCCAGGAGTTCCTACAATTAACATATGTTTTGTTAAATCACCTAGAGAAAATCCTATTTTATCTCCATTCGATGAACTCTTTAAAGTTCCTACCATGATATCGCCATTATTTATTACCTTTTTATTATATTTTCTAGCACCTTTATCTGCTTTACTTATATTTACTCCAGCGGCAAGATCATTATCTCCATAAGGTATTCTAAAAAACTCACTTGCTTCTTCACTTGTTACTATAAATGGAAGCCTTCCAAGTTGTGAACTTGTAAATACTGGATTTTCCATGTTCTTGTCCATTATAATTTCATTTATAACCCAAGGTAATGAAGAAAAATATTCTTTTACGTCAAGTTCATAATTTCCAATTTCTAACTTTTTTAATTTAGCATATTCTCTTTTTTCTTTACTTCCACCAATACTAAGTTCTCCACTTACTCTATTTGTAATATTATTTATATTATTGTAATCTGAACATATTAAAATATTATATGCAAATAAAACACCATATTTATTTGATTCATAATATTGATATATTGCTGATGGCTTTTCTGCTAATATATTTGGTGGAGCTCCTTCTGGTCCTGGAACTCCTTTACTGATTATATCTAACGTACTACTATATTGTTCCATATTACTAATTTCATTTTGGCTAAATAACGTTGGTATTAAGTCAATTATAATCGCAGAATCTGGATATTGCATTAAAGTAGATATTATTTTTGTAAAGTTACAATCCTGTATAGGTAATTTGTCAAATGTAAAACATTGAGGCAAGTAAGCACTTTGTATATTTTCCATTCTATAATCTTTAGTTATAACTCTTTTTTCTTTACATTCAATTTCTTTTATTTCATTTAATATATTTTCTTTATTTTCAATTTCTGACAAGGTATATTTATTAATTGCAAGAACCGATTTAATAGCATTTTTTAATTCTTGCAATCTAGATTTAAGATATTCTTTTTCACGAGAAATTCCTCTCAATATAATATATATTTTTACGTTTGCTTTATATGTTTGATTTTTTACTTCTTCTGATTTAAAAATTAATTCGATTGAATAGTCTTGATTTTGATATTGACTAGTAAAATCTTGTTTACAACCGAAAAAAAATTCTGTTAGCATCGTTTCAAATTCTTTTTTATGCCTTTGTGAAAAATCTTTTTCTTCTGATGATTCTCTTATAAGTATTGATATGTCTGGTATTTCATTGATTTCAAATATATCTATTCCATTAAATTCACCATCCGCTAATTCAGTTATTATACATCCATTATTTTTCATCTTTCTTTCCCCTTAATTTTTGTAAATATATTTTTATTTTACCATCTTTTTACTTCATTGTGTAGTATTTTAAACTAATTTGTCATAAGTATATATAAGCATATTTTTTTACACAATATAGGTAGAGATTTTAATATTTTTTAATAAGATATAAGAAAAGAAGCAATAATACATTTTATTAACTTCTTCCATTCAATATATACAATTATTTTTCTTCCATCTTTTTATCTCTTATTAGATTACGCATTGCAAATATTTGATCTGCAATTTCTTTCTTATCAACAGAGCCTTCTGTAAAAGTTCTAAAGGTTCCACTATAATCTGTTCCAGATAAAACAATAGAAACATATTCATTAATATATCTAATATATTGTTTTTTCTTTGAAGAAAATTGCTTATCACATACTTGTGATGTTGAAACTGCTTCGATATCTTTATAGAAGAATTCATTTGTTCCAGATTCATACACAAAACCTGTTGCAATATCTACATTTTCCCAATATATATATAATTGAGAGTCCCCAAAGAAATAAACTGTATTATGTACTAAAGTATATCTTAATTTATCATCAGAACCAACTTTAACAAAAAACTTTGGATCATCATCATTTTCAATTAATTGTTTTTGTGCATTCTTTTTATTTAACATTCTTCCAAAGAAACCTTTTGTATTTTGCTCAAATTCGATTTTATCTGATGCAGTTATAACTCTTGATGCCATACCAGATGTTATTATCGGATCTATTAAAGAAACTTGTTCTTCTACAATACCTAATCTTTCTAATGCTCTTTTTTTAGATTGCTCTTCTTCATAAGCCATAGCTTTATCCACATCTTCCTCATGAGTAAAATCAGTAAGGTATCTATTGTAAAACCATATGGCTACTGCAGCAACAATAGCTATAACTCCTATCATTGTAAAGAATCCATTTGGTATAAATAAACATACTATACCAGCAACAAGTACTTTTAGTGGTACTCCTGATCTTCCACTACCAAAATATGGCCTAATATTACTACGGTTTAAATTCTTTTTCATTTTTACTACATCCTTCCTTTTAATTTAATTATTTTTAATATTGATAACTAGATTGACAAATTTTCATCAAAATCATCTATTTTTAAAACCTCTGCAAGTATTCTTATATCTTCCTGAGTTACTAAGCCTGAAGCTCTTTGCAACTCTTCTACATAACTTGGTTCTTGCTTTAACCTTTTTAATTGATAATAATCATATTTTAAATATGCAATAAAATAGCTAAATATTCCTCTATCTTCTATCATTCTAGCTGTATTAGTTAAATCAATTGCTTTATCAACAACCTGCCTTGTTTGAAGAAAAGGTCTTTTACCCTTTAACAAACATACAGCATCCCAAAAGTAAACTTCTGGGTTATCTATATTTTCTTCAATAGCTTTATTAAATTTTTCTTCTGCCTTATCATAAGCATTTAATTTTAATAGACACATTCCCATTGATAAATTAATTTCTGGATTATCGGGATTTTTTTCAAGTGCTTTTTGATATGTATTTTTATAATTGTTAAGAGATTTCATATCCATACCATATATGTTATTAAACGTAGTAATTACTACTGGTCTGCCACAAACTTTGCAATTTTTAGCAGATGTGTCAACTGGTGCACCACATCCAGGACAAGTAATATTTATAACTTCTACTGCCATTATATTCTTCCTCCTGTTAATTCTGACAAGGTTATAATAACATACTTCGACAAGAATTGCAATATGAAAGTGTTACTATTCACAACGCTAAATAGTTTTCTTATAAACTAAACAAGCATCTTTAGTATATTCAGGATATTTTCTTAAACTCTTCTTTTCATA
>CALVIS010000064.1 GCA_944331805.1 uncultured Bacilli bacterium | reverse complement strand
GCGATACGTTCAAAGATATTATATCCAATTAAGAATCTATCTGTATCATTTTGAATATATCTATGAGCTTCTTCTACAAAGATGTGGAAAGGTATACTTGCTCTTTCTTTTAATCCTTTAGTAAATTCAAATAAAAGTCTCGAATAAATCTTTGTTATTACTTTAGCAAAGTCATCATCTACATCATCTAGATTTATATTTACTAATTGATATTTTTTTCCATTACTTATCATCAAATCTGATAGATACTTTTCTAAGGAAATATAACTTCCACTTTCCCATTTAAAGAAATTAGAGTTTGATGAAGTAATAAGAGAATGTAATCTAACTTTTAAAGTAACCGAATCACCATAAGTATTCTCATTTCTAAGCCAACCTTCACTAATTAGGGTAAAGTTTAAAGCTTTCTCTAAGTCATCTAGAGTATAATAACAATCTTTTCGTGGTTCAAAATTATCATATTCATCATTTATAAAGCTAGAGACATACTCTGTTAATAAAACACTTTCAGAAAACTGGCCATGTGAATCTATTAAGAAACACTCTCTAAACTTTCTAACATATCCTATTCCTTGGACAGGGGCTTCTAGATTAAACTGTTCTGTCGAACAACTATTAAGAATTGAAAATATATCATTTCTCTTATTAGGAGATGTTTGATTAGTATAAAGAATTGTCATAATTGCTTTAGCGATTAAATGGTTCTTATACTTATTAGCATCTACTCCTGTACTTGCAAAGATTCTTGCTAGTTTTAACATTCTTTCAATAATTGGTATTTGGGAATGTTCAGTCGCTTGTAATAAAAGAGTAAGATCATTTTCATTAAGCAAGAAAATTGGTAGGCGTAATGGTTCTCCTTTACCTTCTGTTTCATTAGTAGTAATAAAACGATAATTGTAGTTAGGATTTATTTTACTTAAGTCTTTAAATGCATTGTAATACTCTCCAGATGAATCAAATAGTAAGATATTTGATTTATATGGAAATAGTCTTTGGTCTTCAAACATGTTTTGCATTATTCTAGAAATACCACAAGATTTACCACTACCACTATTACCAAAGATAGCGAAGTGATTACTAAAGAAATTATTAACATCTAAGTATACTGGAAAATCATTATAATAAGGACTAACTCCAAAAGGCATATATCCTGTTTTATCTTCACCAGTTATTAAAGGTATTTCTTCTTGCTTAATTACTCTTATCTTGGCATCTAATGATGGTTTTCTTAAGACACCTCCAACTAGACGTCCATTTGCTATTTCTCCTAGGAATCTTGCTTTAACTACTCCGTCTGTTAAATCATCTACTTCCCCTAATATTGTCTTATCCTTATCTTCGAATATTAAATGTAGGTTCATTAAGTTAATTGCTACTTCTTCGCCTTCTTTTAGTTTTATGTTAGCACCTTGGTCACTAATATAGATTATTTTATCAAACATATAACAACTCTCCTTTATTCTATAAGTAAATTATATCGTTAATTTAAAAAAGTGACAAGAGTTATAGTGAAATTACTTCTTGTAATTTACGTTTTATCTCTTCATCACTTGTTTTTTTTATAATATTTTCTAACATTTCATTCTTCTTAGCTAGTTTTAATTTATCTTCATAATTTTCTAATCTTTTTATAGTTTCTTTAATTTGTTTATGGATAGCATTTCTACTGATATTATATTTAGTTGCAAGTTCACTTAAAGATAAGTTTTTAAAATAATACTCTTCAAAGTATTCTTTTTGTTTTTCTGTTAAGAGACTCCCATAAATATCATAGAGCATTGTATAGTATATTAATTCTTCCATTATAGTTCTAACAATTGTAATACTGCTAATATAATAGAGCCTAGCCCTATTATTAGGTATAAAATGGTTAAGTTTCTTCTTTTGTAGATTAGAAAATTATTTATGCCCATAACTAGAAGAGTTATTCCTAAGAATATTTCAAAGATATATAGAAGGTCTGTTTTAAAGATAGTTACGATACCAAAGATGATTAGACCAATTGTTAAAACAAACTGTAATATTATTAATGCTTTTAAATAACTAAAACTTTTTTCTTGTTGTTTTTTAGCTTTAGGATTTAATTGTGTAACACTTTTACTCATTTTCTTCCTCCATAAAGTCTTTAAATAGACTATAAATATATTTTTCGATATCAAACTCTTGTAAGTCTTTAGCAGTTTCACCTAGTCCTATATATTTAACAGGTAAGTTTACTTCTTCTTTTATGGCTAGGACTATTCCTCCTTTAGCAGTACCATCTAGTTTAGTTAGAATAATTCCTGTTAGGTCTGTTATTTCTTTAAAGGCCTTCGCTTGGCTTATACCGTTTTGACCTGTTGTAGCATCAATAACAAGTAATGTTTCATCTGGTGCTCTATCTATTATCTTCTTAATAACTCTATTAATCTTTTCTAGTTCCATCATTAAATTAGTTTTATTTTGAAGTCTTCCTGCAGTATCGATTAGAACGGTATCAATATCATTATTTATGGCATACTCTAATCCTTCATAGATAACACTAGCAGGGTCTACTCCTTCATGTTTTCCATAGAAGTCTACACCAATTCTCTCTGCCCACTCTTTTAATTGTTTAGTCGCTCCTGCTCTAAAGGTATCTCCTGCTATTAAAAGAACTTTTCTATTTTTTTCTTTTTCTTTACTGGCAAGCTTAGCAATAGTTGTAGTCTTACCTACTCCATTAACTCCTACAAATAAATAAACTGTAGGATTAGAGTCACTTCTTTTTAAATTAGTAGATAATACTTCACCACTTACATAGATAATAAATAATTCATCTACTATTACTTCTTTTAAAAACTCTGGGTCTGTTATCTTTTCTTCTTTTACTCTTTTTCTTAATTTGTCCATAAAGTTCATAACAGTATTAACACCAATATCAGCCATAATTAAGATTTCTTCTAACTCTTCATAGTACTCTTCATTAACTTTACTATAACGTTTAGTTAAATCTAAAAGACGAGATGAGAAAGTATTTCTACTTTTAGTAAGTCCTTTATCATAGACTTCTAAGCTTTCTTTCTCTTCTTTAGGTTCTTTTTCTTCTTTTTTTATAAATTTATCTTTTAATTTACTAAAAAAACTCATGTTAATCACCATCCAGTCTTATTTTATCATAGTTTTAATTAGAAAGTAAATTAGATAGTACTGAGTTATAGCCATTTTCTTTTTCGATAACAACATTATTTCGCTCATTAATAGTAACTATCTTTCTAGGTTCATCTAATAAGTAAGACATTTTAACTCCTAGAAAGTCAGCGATAGTTTTAATATTACTGATTTTCTCTCCTTTTCCTCTTACTAAATCTAAGAGAGTTGTATAAGGAATATGAGTCTCTTTTGATAATTGGAAATAACTTGGAATACCATTTAATCTCATAAGTTCATTTAATACTTGTATATTCATAAATAACCTCCAGTTACATTTATTATAAATAATTATTTAAAAAAAACAAGCTTTTAAGTTAAGTTTACGAAAACTCGTATATAATGTAGCCAATATAAATTAATTACATATAATACTTTGAACTGAAAGGAGGATTTTAGTTTGAAAAAAACAATTGTTTATATCGTTGTTATTTTAGTTATATTTTTAATAGCTTGTGCTGTATTATTTAACTTTAATAATAAGGATGATGATGGTAAGGATTTAGAAACTGTAAGACTTGCTGAAGTTGCACACTCTATATTCTATGCACCTATGTATGTAGCGATTGAAGAAGGTTATTTTGAGGAAGTAGGAATTGATATTGAACTTAGTTTATTAAACGGAGCTGATAAAGTAAGTGCTGCTGTTTTATCAGGGGATGCTGATATTGGTTTTGCAGGAAGTGAAGCGACTATTTATGTGTATAATGGTGGTGAGAAAGATTATCTTAAGACTTTCGCTAGATTAACTCAAAAAGATGGTTCATTTATTGTAGCAAGGGAAGATATTAAAGATTTTACACTTGATGATTTAGTTGGTAAGACTATTATTGGTGGTAGAGCAGGTCTTCGGCTGATAAACTTATAATGCTTTTTTCCTTGAATTAAAAGAAACCTATTTAATTTAGGCTTCTTCAATTATTTTCTTTAGTTTATTTATTTGTCTATTTAAAAGAATGCATAATCTATATATTCTTTTATCAGAAATATGTGTAATGTGCTGATATTCATGAAGCAGGTTATCAAAATACTCTGGGATATCGTCTAATTTAGATGTATCTATTCTTTTTATATTTCTTACAACTTTAATAATTTCATCAAATGGTTTTACCTCGTAGAAAAGTCTTCCATGTCCTGATATGATTACTTCTTCTTCATCATAATATGGAATGTTTAAAGCCATACCATTATCAAATATAGGTGCGACATCTAACCATTTTAGGGTATTAACATCTCTTATAATACCAAAATTATTTAAGTGTCTATCTTCATTCATTATAAGAAAATCTAAGATATACATATTTTCTACTTTTTCTCTAGCATTAGGAATACCGTTTTCCTCAAGGCATTTAATATATTCTTCGTAATCGTCTATGTTATCATATCTTTTCATATCATTTCTTATTTGATAAGCGGTTATTAATTCTGTATCTTTCGTTATAAAACAAGGACATTTAGATACTACAGTATCTTTATAAACATCTAAGGTATAAGGCACGTGATTAAAACCTAATCTATTACATATCTCACTTGTTAAAACTTCATTAAATGGTTGTAATATTTCATTTTTATAACCACCCTTTAATAAATACCTTGTACCATTTTCAATAATCCAAGCTTTTTTTAACATGCCATCTGTTGTATTATTAGGAGTCTTAAGAGATGTTTCTTTTTTTATTATCTTGCTATTAAGTGAAAGTGAGGCTTCTAAGAACTCAGCATAGTCAAAATCATTATCAAAAAAGTTAATATCATCATACTTCAAATTACTATTAATTGGTTTTAACCAATATTGATCCGATAAAGATAAACCGAAAGCTTTATCTAATAATTCAGTTGGGGCACTTATATCTAGACGATGTAATAATAAATCTAATTTATCTCTCCAAGAAGGAATACCTCTTCCTCTAAACCACTCTGATAAATTTGTCCTAAAGGGAGTATCATTTATATCATCTTTAATATAAAAACTCTTTAAAATATAGGGAGCATAATCAATATTTTTAACTTCTATAATTCTATCAAAAAA
>CALVIS010000063.1 GCA_944331805.1 uncultured Bacilli bacterium | reverse complement strand
AGTGGTAGTAATGATGCTGATGCTGAGTTTATTGCAGAACTTAGAAATATCTTAGATAGTGATAATGTTAGTTATCAAATATCAGAGTTAGGTAAAGTAGATGCCGGTGGTGGTGGTACTATTGCCTATATTCTTGCTAATTATGATGTAAAAGTAATAGATGCAGGAGTTGGTGTTTTAAATATGCATGCTCCTTATGAAGTTACTAGTAAAGTAGATATTTATGAAGCCTATAGAGGTTATTTAACTTTTTTAATGAAAGCATAGGTAAAAAACTTATGCTTTTTTAAACTCTACTATTAGTGGGTGTTAATTTTAGGTATTATTTTATATTCTTTATGTAAGAAAGAGAGTGAAGAATATGAATCAAGAAAAAATTGGAAAACTAATTAAGAAAGTAAGAAAGGATAAAGGCCTTACCCAACAAGATTTAGCAGATTTACTTAATCTTAGTCCTAAGACTATATCAAAATGGGAATGTGGAAAGGGTTGTCCTGATATAAGTATCCTTAATGAATTATGTAATATTTTAGGTATTAGTGTTACAGAACTTTTAAATGGAGAGTTGGGTCTAAATGATGAGAATAATGCTACTATAACTGAATCTATTAAGTACTATAACAATAGATTTAAACGAAGATTAATTATTGTACTTTTGATTACATTATTAATTCTATCTCCATTTATTATTTTATCTATTGGAGAGTTAGGAAGATTTAAAAATTTACCATCTTATACAACTATTATTATAGATAATAAGACTAAGAATTTGTTTTCTCTTTTAGAAAGTTATGATTATAAAGAAATAGAGACTTTATTAAATGATAATGTAGATATTTCTAATAGGGAGTTAGAAAAATATTCTATTAAAGAATTTATTAAGAATTTAAAAACATTAGAAGATGTAGGTGTTGTATTTAAAGATATTAATTATGATAATTCTAGTTATGGTGATACAGTTTATTATAATATTTCTATTTCTTATAAAGATGCTAGTTATGAGATGTATTATAATATGAGATATGATAAAGAAATAGGTAAATATACTTTTGTTATTTATGCTCCTAGTCATGACAGTGATAAAGAAATTTATAAAGTAATTGAGAATGTTTTTTGTCCTGGTTCAGAATATTTTAATTGATAAGGTAACTTAAATATGTTATCTTATTTTTAGTAGTAAAGGAGAATTGTTGTATGGATATTATTAAAGAATTTAATAAAAATGATAAGCTGTTTCAAAAAGAAGCAGTGGAATATGCTAGAGATAATAAAGATGAAGTTAGTGATATTTTGTTAAAGCATTTAGAAGACTTTGTTTCTAATATGGATAAAAATAAAGAAAAAGAATGCCCTTTTAGTGTTGTATATGCTACCTTTTTGTTAGCAGAATTTAAAGATAAGAGATTATTTAAAGTTATAATAGATATTTTTAGTAAAGAAGGATATGATTTTTACAATTTGTTAGGTGATTGGGCATATGATAATTTATCTTCTATTATAGTTAGTGTATTTGATGGAGATTTTGATTCTATAAATAAAGTTATTGAAAATAGAAATATAGACGAAAATATAAGAGGTTACTTTTTAAAGACATATGTATATTTCTGTGATAATGAATTAATAACAAAAGAAGAAGTAGAAAAATATTTATTAAAACTTCTTGAACTTTATGATTATATAGATAATGAAGATGATATGGATGATATTTATACAGATATTATGGAAGTTATTGCAAGCCTTCATTTATTTTCTTTAATGAATGAGGTGAAAAAGATGTATTATTATGGAGTTATAAATACTATGATGATAGGTGATTATGATAGTTTTGTTGATTATATATTTAATTATGATTATAAATTAGTTAGAATTAAGCCTATCGATGATACAATTAGGTCAATGAGTTGGTGGGCTTGTTTTGATAATAGAGAAGATGTTTTTGATGAAGATAAAGTTTCAAAAATGTTTGACTCTTTTATAGAAGAAGAGATAGAAACGAATATTATGAAAGATCCTTCTAAAGTAGGCAGAAATGATCCTTGTCCATGTGGAAGTGGTAAGAAATATAAAAAATGCTGTATTAATAAAGAAAGTAATTTTTTACCATATCAATCTTATATTGCTAAAAGTTTAGATGAGTATCCTAAAAAGAAAGTTAATGGTGATGAGTATGATTTATATGATTTTTATAAAGAAGAATATATTGAGATAGATAAACTTCTATATAATGTTTTAAAACATAAGGGAATACCTATGTTTATTAATAGAGATTATTTAAAAGAAAATAGAATTAATATTGACTATTTGAAAGAAGCTTTTGATAATATAAAAGTAGTTGTTAAAAATAATTCGTTTAAAACTATAAATGACTATGATGAAGAAGTATCTATTCATTACAGTTTATATCAATTCTTTGAAAGATATAGTAAATTACTTATGGAAATGATTAATAAACATACGCCAAAAGAAAAAGAATATTTAGTATTATTAGAAGATTTGGTTGATTTCTTTTATAATAGTTTTGATTTGAATGATTTTAACGAAACACTTTTCTTAAATGTTAAAGATTTCTTATTTAATGCTAAAGGAAAGATAGATGAAGGAATAGAGTATTTTAAAGAAAAATTAAAAATTTGCGATTATAGTGTTAAGTTTGATGTTTATCAGATGCTTATAGAGTTATATGAAGAAAAAGATTATGATTTAGCATGTGAAAAAATAGAAGAGTATATAAATAAAGAAACTGATAATGGTTTAAAAGAATATTTAGAAGAGATGTTAGTAGATTATAGGGAGTATTAAGATGGGAATAAGTTTTAGTGTATATTTAGATGGATTTAAAAAAGATATTACAAGAGAGATTAATGTAAATGATAATTTGAATTTACAGACTTTTTGTGAATATATGATTTTATCTATGAATGGAGAATGTAAACATCTATATCAATTAATTATTAATGATGAATTTGCATATTTAGGACCTGGATGTTGTGTTTTTGATTTCAATTTTGAAGAGATGATGGATGAAGATTTAACTGTTAAAGATTTATACTTAGAAGAAGGCGATGAACTTTTATTAAACTATGATTTTAGATGTGATTATGATATTTATATTAAAGTAGAAAGTACTACTGATGATATTTTTAATAAAGATTTTGAAGTAATAAATGGTAAGGGATATGGTTTATTAGAAGGGCATCATTCATTTTTTCTTGAAGACGTAGTAGATTCAAGAAAGTGTAATCCAAATGCTTATTTTGATGTAAAGTATAATATATTAGATTTTGATTTGGATAAGATAAACTATAATATTGATAATTATTTAACTTATAAAAAAGAATTAGTTAAGCCCAAACATTATCTTTTAAACGTTTCATTGTTAGGATTTGAAAAAGAAATAAAAAGAAAAATATCTATTGATAGTGATATTAGTATTTCTACTTTATGTGAGGCAATTATATTATCAATGAGTGGAGATTTAGAACATTGTTATGGATTAAAAAGAGGGAAGGAATATTTAGAAGATGAAGAGATGAGTAAAGATATAAATTATTTAGAATTAAAAGAAGGACAAAGATTTAAAGTTATTTATGATTATGGTGATAACTGGGTATTTAATGTAAGAGTTAGTAAAGTTATTGAAGATTATGGCTCTAAAAGATGTTATGTTTTATCTGGTAAAGGGTATGGTATAGTAGAAGATTGTGGAGGAGAATATTATTTAGATAGAATTTTTAATGATGATGATAATGATTATAATATAGATGAATTTGCTTTAGATGAAGTTAATAGTACTATTGATAATAGATTATTTAGTATTTTTAATGAGGTAAGTGATGAATAAGATATATTTAATTGCAGATACACATTTTAATCATAGTAATATTATAAAATATTGTAATAGGCCATTTAAAGATATAGAAGAGATGAATAATGCTATTATTAATAATTGGAATAGTATTGTAGATAAAGATGATATTGTTTATCATTTAGGAGATTTTTTGTTAGGTGATAATATAAGTGACTTTGTTAGCAAACTTAATGGAAAGATATATTTAGTAAGAGGTAATCATGATGGTAAATCAATAAATTTTTATAATAATATTGGTTTAGAAGTTGTTCCTACTAAGACTAGGTTAGATAAATATAAAATTATATTATCTCATAGACCTTTAGAAGATAATCAGATACCTAATGGTTATATTAATATACATGGACATATTCATAATGCTAAACTTGATAGTTCTTTTGATCCTAGTAGGCATAGATGTGTATCAGTAGAGGTTATTGATTATAAGCCAATAGAAATCGAAAATGTTAGGAAAGAGGGATAGTTATGAATGAGTTATTTGGTGGAAATTTAGAAAATATGATGTTTAAGATGAGAAAACTTATGTTAGATAATAAACCTCATATTAAGAAATATAATCATTATAGAAAGGTTCATGCTGATATTTTAGAGAGTATGGCTTCATATATTTTTGATGGTAAATATGATTTTGGTAAATATATAAGTGAATTAAATAAGGATAGAGAAGTTAGTAGTTTTGAGAATTTAAAAGGTTTTGATTTTTCTTCTGATAATCCTGATGATGTTTCTATAATAATTGAACTTTTTGTATATAAAAATTTAAAAGAAGTACCTTCAGTTACAGAGATATATTTAGAAAAAAATAAATTTAAAAATGTTGATAAAGTTAAATTATTAAAGGCAATGAATGAGTCTTATGTAGGATTATTTAAAGTAACTGATATAGATTTTGATAATGCTTATGTTACTTATGAAGATGTATTTACTCATAGAAAGTTTAAAGTAATAGATGTTTCTATGAGTACATTTTCTAAAGTTGATAAAGATAATCCTATTTATATGTATAATAGAGTTATTACAGTAGATGGTATATCTTTTGGTACTGGTATTCATTGTAATCTTAGTTATAAAAATAAAGAGTTTAGAAAATTTCTTAATGAACATGATTATAAAAATAGTACAGATTTCTTTAGGTGTCTTACATTATATGAGATATCTAAAAAAACTAAAAATATAAGAGTTCAATATAATAACATATGAAAGTATAAAGAGTAGTGTATGAAAAGAGAATTTAAGATATTTGTATTTAGTATGATTATAAATTTCTTTATATCTATTTTAAAAATAGGTGGAGGACTTTATTTTAATAACTAATAAGCATACAGTGTATGGTTATTAGTCTAGGGTTTAATTCCCCGTTGCTTGCAACGTAAGGCCG
>CALVIS010000062.1 GCA_944331805.1 uncultured Bacilli bacterium | reverse complement strand
GAAACTAAAACAAGTGAAAAGATACATATAGATATGATGAAAAGTTATAACAAATATCTTAATGGAGAAGAGCTAACAAAATTAGATAAAGAATTAGTAATATTAATGTTAGATGATTATTTAGAAATAAAAAAATTAGCGGAAGGAGACGATGAATTAATGGAAGTAGCAGATAGATTATATGAACTAACAAATAATATTGATAATATAGGACTATATGGCCCTGAGAAAAGAAGAGAATAAGAGGAAGCTTTAAAGATAGAGTATCATAGTAATATTGCTAAAGAACAAGGTGCTAAAGATGAGAAAAAATCTATTGCAAAGAATCTTCTTAATATAGGTATACCTATAAAAGATATAATGAAAGTGACAGGACTATCTAAAAAACAAATAACAATGTTAATGGTAAAAAATAAAAAAACGTCTTCGGACGTTTTTAATATACAAATATAGAGAGAAGTATTAAAGCACTGTTATGAATTGCATGCATTATAATAGACGGATAAATACTTTTAGTATCATAATAAGCTAAAGCAAAGAAGAAACCTAGGCTACCATAAGGAATAACATATAAGTATTCTAAAATATTACCACTACCTATTACATGTAATAGACCAAATATTAATCCTGAAGCAGTTGCATATACCCATTTATTCTTAAATATCTTAGATACACCTTTTCTAAATGTTAATTCTTCTGCTATTGGTGCAAGTATACCTGCTGTAAATAACATTAAATATGGATTAGAACTAACTAAAGTCTGGACAGCTTGTTCATTACTAGAAGTACCTAAACTAGTTATCAATCCTATCGCTATATTAGATATGCACATAATCATTAAACCTATAAACCAGTACTTAAAAGCAGTATCCATGTTTAACTTCCAATTCTTTTTAAAACTTTTAAATTCCTTTTTTAATTCCTTAAAATATAGAACTATTAATATCAATACTAATATTAAATCAGTAAAAGTATTAACAATTGCTAAATCACTGGCTGTATAATTTTTAACATCAATATTAAATAAAGCGATTGGTATTACTTGTAAATAACTACTAAAATAAAATATAAGAAATGTTACTAATCCTTTACATATTTCTAATACTCTTTCTTTTTTCATTTATCATCACCATTATTATAATAACATTAAATAACTGTTTTGACAAAACTATTTTTATATAGTATAATTAGTTTCAAGAAAGGAGTGAAGTTTAAAAGACTTCGCTCTTTAGTTTGTAAGGAGGTATTATGGAAAGTAAAGTAAAAGCTTTAGTAGATGGAAACATTAAAGACTTAGGACTATTTGTTAGTAGTGTTTATTATTCTACTGAAGAAGGAGTTAAAACATTAAATATTGAACTTGATAGTGAAGAGATAATCGATGTTAATAAAATAACAGAGGCAACTAAAATTATTAATCCTATTATGGATGATAATAACTTATGTAATGATATAGATGTATTAGATATACATTCTAAAGAGAAAGGAGATATGTAGTATGAATGGAAAAGAATTTCTTAAAGCAGTTGACTTAGTAGTTAAAGAAAAACATATAGATAAAGAAATTATCTTTGAAGCGATGAGAAATGCTTTAACTAGTGCTTATAAGAAGAATGCTAAAAGTAAAAATAATAATGTAAAAGTCTTAATTAATGAAAATAATGGAGATATAAAAGTATATTCTTATCTTACTGTTGTACCTGATGATAAAATGACTAAAGAAGAGTATGAAGATGCTTTATTTGAACGTTATGCAGAAGATGAAAATCTTGATACAGAAATAAGTGAAAAAGAGTTTAAAGAAGAAGAAAAAGCTAAGGAAAAGGATGAAGAAGAAGAAAAGATTAGTTTCTTTAATCCAGGGTGCGAGATTAAACTTAGTGATGCTAGAAAGTTAGATAAAACTGTTGAAGTTGGAGATACTATTGATACTGAAGTTACTCCTAAAGACTTTGGTAGAGTTGCTGCAAGTACTGCTAAACAAGTTGTTATTCAAAAGATTAGAGAAGCAGAGCGTAGTAGTATTACTGATGAGTTTGGAGATAAACAAGATGAATTACTTGTTGGTACAGTTGCACTAGAAGATACTGATAACTACTTTATAGATTTAGGACGTACTAATGGTATTTTACCTAAGAAAGATATTATACCAGGTGAACATATTGAAATGGGTAGTCAGATTAAAGTTTATGTTACTAAAGTAGATAATAATGGTAGAAGCTTACTTGTACTACTTAGTAGAAGGCATTTTGGCTTTGTTAAAAGATTATTTGAAAGTGAAATACCAGAACTAGTTGATGGTACAGTGCTTCTATATAGTGTAGCAAGAGAAGCAGGTGTTAGAAGTAAAGTTGCAGTATACTCAGAAAACCCTAAAGTAGATCCTATTGGAGCATGTATAGGAGAGCGTGGTAGTCGTATCGCTAATATTATTACAGAGCTTAATGGTGAGAAAGTAGATATTGTTAAATACGATAGTGATCCTGCAGTATTTATAGAAAATGCTTTAAGTCCTGCTAAAGATTTAACAGTATTAATTACTGATCCTAAAAAGAGGGAAGCTTTAGTAATAGCAGATGGAGATAATTTCTCACTTGCTATCGGTAAGAAAGGTCTTAATGCTAAACTTGCTACTAGACTTACTAAATATAAAATAGATATTAAAACTAGTGAACAAGCTAAAGAAATGGGTATTAGTATTAAAAGTGAAGAATAGGAGGTAGTTATGAAAACTAGAAAGATTCCTCTTAGAACCTGTGTTGTAACAGGAGAAAAATTAGATAAAAGAGACCTTCTTAGAGTAGTTAAAAATAAAGAAGGCGAAGTTAAAGTTGATTTAACAGGAAAAATGAACGGTAGAGGTGCATATATTAAAAGAGATGTAAAAGTCTTAGATGAAGCGATTAAGAAAAAGAGCTTAGAGAGAAAATTAGAATGTAATATTAGTAATGAGGTATATGATGAAATAAGAAAAATATTAGAGTGAGGTGATTATATGACAATAAGAGAATATGCAGAAGATGTTAATAGAAGTATTGAAGATATAGTTAAACATATGGAAAGTCTTGCTATGGATACAAGTGATTTAGATAGATTTCTTAGTGATGATGAAGTAATACTTTTAGATAATTCTTTTCAAGATGAAGAAGATTATGTAGAAACTAATCCTGATGAAGAGATGCTTAATGATTATAATTTAGATGAGAAAGCAGAACAAATAGCATATGAATCTAATCTTACTAATGATAATCTAGTTAAAACAAGTAAAGTTAAAAAAGCTAAGAAACAAGAGAAAGATAAGAGTAACTTTAAACAAGAAAGAAAGAAGATATATAAACATAAAGAAAAGTTACAAAGTAATGAACAAGTAGTAGATGAGAATGTTTTACTATATAAAGAAGGTATGAAAGTATCAGATTTAGCTAATCTTTTAGATGTTTCTACTGGGGAGATTATTAAGAAATTAATGGGATTAGGAATAATGGCTACTGTTAATAATAGTGTTAGTTTTGATACTGTTGAATTAATCGCTCTAGATTATAATAAAACAGTAAAAAAAGAAGAAACTGCTGATATTTCTAACTTTGAAAATTATGAAATAGAAGATAGGGAAGAAGATTTAGTAGAACGTCCTCCTGTTGTAACTATAATGGGACATGTTGATCATGGTAAAACAACACTTCTTGATTATATTAGAAAAAGCAATGTTGCAAGTGGAGAAGCTGGTGGTATTACTCAAGAAATAGGTGCTTATCAAGTAGAATGTAATGGTAAAAAGATAACCTTTATAGATACTCCAGGACATGCTGCTTTTACAGAGATGAGAGCAAGAGGTGCTAGTGTTACTGATATAGTTATCATTATAGTAGCAGCAGATGATGGTATAATGCCTCAAACTAAAGAAGCAATTGATCATGCTAAAGCAGCAGGTGTTCCTATTATTGTATGCATAAATAAAATAGATAAACCTGAAGCTAATATAGATAGAGTTATGACAGGTCTTGTAGAAGCAGGACTTACTCCAGAAGAATGGGGTGGAGATACTATTGTAACTAAGATATCTGCTAAAACAGGTGAAGGTGTTGATGAATTATTAGAAAATATTCTATTAATTGCTGAAATGCAAGAATTAAAAGCTAATCCAAATCGTTATGCTACAGGAGCAGTACTTGAAAGTAAAATGGATAAACATGTAGGAGCAGTTGCAACTTTACTTATTTCTAATGGTACTTTAAGATTAGGAGATCCTATAGTTGTAGGAACAGCTTTTGGTAAAGTTAGAACTCTAAAGGATGATTTAGGAAGAAATATTGTTGAAGCCCCACCTGCTATGCCAGTTGAAATTACAGGATTATCTAGTGTTCCAAGTGCAGGGGACAAATTCATGGCTTTTGAGACTGAGAAACAAGCTAAACAAATAGCAAGTGATAGAGCTTTAAGAGAAAAAGATGCTGATACTAATAGAACTGGTATGAGTCTAGAAGAGTTATTTGGTAAGATAAATGAAGGTCTTAAAGAGATAAATGTTGTCTTAAAAACAGATACTAATGGTAGTTTAGAAGCAGTAAAATCTTCACTAGAAAAAATAGAAGTAGAAGGAGTTAAAATAAATGTTATTAGAGGAGCAGTTGGTGGTATTACAGAAAGTGATATTGTCCTAGCATCCGCTTCTAATGCTCTAATAATAGGTTTTAATGTTAGAGGAAGTCAAAAGACAATAGATATGGCTAAACAATATAATATCGATATTAGACTTTATGACATTATCTATAAATTAGTAGAGGATATGGAAAAAGCTATGAAAGGTATGTTAGAGCCTATCTATGAAGAAAAAGTTACTGGTACAGCTGAGATTCGTCAACTATTTAAATTCTCTAAAGTTGGTATGATAGCAGGTTGTCATGTAACTTCTGGTACTATTAAAAATAATGATAAAGCTAGAGTAGTAAGAGATAGTATAGTAATTTATAATGGTTCTATAAAGTCACTTCAACATGAAAAAGACCAAGTTAAAGAAATGTCTAAAGATCATGATTGTGGACTTACTTTAGATAATTTCCAAGATTATAAAGAAGGAGATATCATTGAAGTATATGAACTTGTAGAAGTAGAAAGATAAAAAGTAGGGTAGATCCCTGCTTTTTCTTATATAATAGGAAATTTATACTGAAAAATCGAAAAAAAGTATTGACAAACATATTTTCTAGATAGTACACTTAAGTTACAAAAGTTAAGAGAGGTGTTCGGATTATGAAGATATA
>CALVIS010000061.1 GCA_944331805.1 uncultured Bacilli bacterium | reverse complement strand
GGTTAGAAAAATGGAGTCTTGTTATAACTCCATATGCTAACTAAAATTGTAAGATTTATTTTTGAAAATTCCCTTAAAGATAGAACTTTTGATAAGTGTTTATATAAGACTTTGGAAGAAGCAAGAGATTTTATTAATTCTCAGTTAAGATAGTTTACTCATTTAAATCAGAAAGGTATATTTGAAACTGTACCAGAATATCCAGAATTTGCATGGTACGAGGGTTTAGTCAATGCTGTGACTCACAGAGATTATTCTAATACAGGCGAATATATTATAGTGAAATTATTTGATGATAGATTAGAAATATTAAGTCCTGGTAAACTTAGCGGATTTATTACTTTAGAAAATATGAAAACAGAACGTTATTCAAGAAATCCACAAATTGCCAGAGTTTTAACTGAATTTGGTATTGTTAGAGAATTAAATGAAGGTGTAAAGAGAATATATAGTGAAATGCAAAGATTTTATTTAAAAGATCCTATTTATTCCGAACCTAATCAACATTCAGTTTTGTTAGTTCTTGATAATAATATAGTTATGAGAAGTAAAAGAAAAAATGAGACAATGTTAAAAAAATAGTGAAATAGAACAGAAATGGGAACAATTAAATTATCAAGAAAGACAAGTATTACAGGCAATATATGATAAAGGTGAAATTACTGCAGAAGAAGTACAAATAATAATTAAAAGAGGTAGAACAACTGCTGTTAAATTGCTTAATAGATTAGTTGAGTATGATTTGGTAGTTTGGACAGGTACTACCAAATATGATAAATTTGGTAGATACATTCTTAAATAAATTTTAAATTTATTTAAGAATGACCATGCTTTCACATGCTTTCACATGCTTTCACTTTTATAGTTAAAAAAAATATAAGATTAACTATTAATTTTAGCTAATCTTTTCCTTTACTTAATTTTACTTTAGATTTTTAAAATAATTTGTAAATTAAAAGTATCTATGCTATGATTACTTTATAAGATAAAATACAAGATGGAGGATTGGTAAGATTATGGTAAAGAAAGATGTAGTTGTAAAAAGTGTATCAGGATTACATGCAAGACCAGGAAGTCTTTTAGTAGAACTTGCTCTTACATTTAACTCTGACATTAAACTAATTCATAATGGTAGCAATATTAATGCTAAAGAAATACTAGAAGTTATGATGGGTAATATAAATTGTGGAGATAAATTAACTGTTGAAGTAGATGGAAACGATGAACAAAAAGCACTAGATGCAATATGTGAATATATTGAAAAAGGTGAAGAGTAGATGAAGTACTTAGGTAATAAAGTAGGTAATGGACTAGCTTTAGGTAAAGTATATATAATAAATACTAAAATACCAGAGTTAAAAGAAAAGAGACTTGCTACTTTAGAAGAACTTACAAAAGAAAAAGAAGAATTAAAAGAAGTTTTAGATAACGTTGTTAAAGATTATGAAGAATTAGAGATTAATGCTGTATCAGACGATATAAAACAGTTATGTAATTTTTATAAGATTCTTTTAAATTCTAAGTCTTTGATAACTTCTATGGAAGAAGTAATAGATGAAGAAAAATGTGATAAAATAACTGCTATTACTAAAGTAATGAAAAGAAAAGCTGAGGAATTATCATTAGTTGATAATGCCTATTTAAAAGAGAGAAGCAAAGATATAGAAGATGTTACTAATAAACTTATTAGAAAAGCTTTAGGTATTAAAGAAGTAGATTTAAGTACTTTAACTGAAGATACAATTTTAGTATCAGAAGAAATTCCACCTTCAGTTTTACTTTCTAATAATATAGAACACGTTAAAGGAATAGTATCAGAAATAGGTGGTAAGACGAGTCACGTAGCCATACTTGCATCTACTCTTGGAATTCCATCAGTATTTGGTATAAAAGAAATTAGTAAAACTTTAACAGATGGAGAGTTAATCTATGTAAATGGTAATGAAGGTTATATTGAAAATAATCTAACAGATACTAATATTAATGTTATTAAAGATAAAATAAAGAAAGAAGAATTACTTAAAGCATCATTGCAAGAGATGAAAGATAAAGAATCTTTAACTAAAGATAATAAAAGCTTAGAAATAACTGCAAATGCAGGAGACTTATCAGAACTTGATAAATTACTTGAAGTAAATTCTGATGGAATAGGTCTATTTAGAACAGAGTTTCTATTCTTAAATAGAAGTACTGCTCCAGAAGAAGATTACTTATTTAATGTCTATAAAACATTTGCAGAAAAACTTAATGGTAAACCATTAATTATTAGAACTCTTGATATCGGTGGAGATAAGAAATGTCCTTATATAGATATTGGTGAAGAACAAAATCCTTTCTTAGGATATAGAGCGATAAGATATTGTTTAGATAATAAAGAGTTCTTTAAAGTAAGTTTAAGAGCGATATTAAGAGCAAGTAATTATGGTAATGTTATGATAATGTATCCGATGATATCATCACTTGAAGAAGTATATAAAGCTAATGAGATATTAGATGAAGCGAAAAGAGAACTTGCTAGTAAGAATATACCATTTAATGAAAATATTAAAGTAGGTATTATGATAGAAGTTCCTAGTACAGCTATTATGGCTGATATGTTAATAGATGAAGTGGATTTCTTCAGTATAGGTACTAATGATTTAATTCAATATACAGTTGCAGTTGATAGATTAAATCCAACTGTTAGTAATCTTTATAGTTTCTATAATCCAGGCGTTATTAGACTTATTAAAAAGACTATAGATTCAGTTAAAGATAAAAAAGATAAGTTTGTTGGTATGTGTGGAGAAATGGCTGCAGATCCACTGGCAATTATCTTACTTGTTGGTTTAGGACTTCATGAGTTTAGTGTTAATGCTAGTATGGTTTTAAAAGTTAAGAAATTAATATCTATGATAGATAGTAAGGAAGCAGAGGAAATTGCAAACAAAGTACTAACTTTAAAAACTGCTAAAGAAGTAGAAGCTTATTTAGATGGAGAAGCTAAAAAAATATATGGTAAATATTATTAAAATAAGATAATCTAATTGAGGAGGTTCATTTTATGAAATATAAAAATGGAGAAGAGTTTTTAAATAGTCTATATAATAATATGCATATGGAAGATGTCGTTATGCATACTGCAGAGAAAAGTGATAGCCCTACTGAAAAGATAAGTAAATATTTAGAAAGACTAGAAAGAGCTCATGATATAGCAAAAGATAATCCTCATAAAATGGAGATATTAAAGCAGTTTTATTATGATAAATATGTAATAAAAGAACTGCCTGAAAGTTATATTAATTTACAGAAAAAAATAGCAAGAGAAAGAGGCTATGGAGATGTTCCTGTAACAGATGAAATGAAAGAAAAATTACTTTCAACGGTACAAAAAGAGCAAGAAAAATCTCTTGATATGTGGATAGACTATCTAACAAGTGATGATGCAATGTATCCAATATGGTTTAAGCATTATGCCTTTAGAGGAATGCTAAAACTAAATAAGTTTGATAAAGAAAAAGGAGAGTTTGGAAGAAGAAGTAAAACAACAACAGAGCCTTATATAGAATTAAATAGAGAAGCACTAGCAAGAGTATATGATACTTTGGCAAAAGAAATAGGAACTAATGAAGAGATAAGTGAAGAAGCAAGTAAAGCTTTAGAAAATGGTGAAAGTTTTAAGAAACTATATGAATATTACTTAACAAATACTGGTTATGTAAATAGAGGCAATGATACAGATGGAATATGGGTAAAATATGACCAAGGAAGTGATTATAGACCATTATGGGAGTCATTGCAGGGAAAAAATACTGGCTGGTGTACAGCAGGAGAAGAGACTGCTAAAATGCAACTTTCTATGGGTGATTTTTACGTATATTATACAAAAGATAAAGAGGAAGAATATAAAGAACCTAGAATTGCCATTAGAATGGATGGTAAATATAATATAGGAGAAGTAAGAGGAGTAGGAGAACATCAAAACTTAGAAGGATGTATGACTCCTATTGCTGAAAAGAAACTAAATGAATTTCCTGATAAGGATAAATACTTAAAGAAAGTTAATGATATGAAATTGTTAACAGAAATAGATAATAAAGTAAGTAATAATATAGATTTAACGAAAGAAGAGTTAAGATTTTTGTATGAGGTAGACTCAAAAATAGAAGGATTTGGTTTCAGCAAAGACCCTAGAATTAAGGAAATACATGATAAAAGAAATAACAAGAAAGATTTAGAATTTATATTTGACTGTAAAGAAGAAAATATAGGAACTGCACTTTCTGATTTTGATAGTAATAATATTATAATATTTTATGGAAATTTAATGTATAGAGGAAAGGAGATACCATCTAAATTAAAAACATTAAAATATATAGTTGGAAATGCTTTTTTTGGTAATATAACTAGTGCCAAAGGTTTAGAAAATTTAGAAATTATAGGTGGAAAAGCTAGTTTTACAGAATTAAGAAGTGCTAAAGGTTTAGAAAATTTACGAAGTATAGGTGGAGATGCTTTTTCCCTTTATTTAGGTAGTGCAGAAGGTTTAGAAAATTTACGAAGTATAGGCGGAAATGCTTTTTTTGGTAATATAACCAGTGCCAAAGGTTTAGAAAATTTACAAAATATAGGTGGAAATGCTAATTTTGATAATTTAATCAGTGCAGAAGGTTTAGAAAATTTACGAAGTATAGGCGGGAAAGCAAATTTTTATAATTTAATTAGTACCCAAGGGTTAGAAAGTTTGCAAAATATAGGTGGAGATGCTTCTTTTTCTAATATAACCAGTGCAGAAGGCTTAAAAAGTTTACAAAATATAGGTGGAAATGCAAAATTCGAGAATTTAAGCAGTACAGAAGGTTTAGAAAGTTTACAAAATATAGGTGGGAATGCTATTTTTTATAATTTGACTAATGCAGAAGGTTTAAAAAGTTTACAAAATATAGGAAAAACTATTTGGGCTAATAAATTAACTAGTGCCAAAGGTTTAGAAAATTTACGAAGTATAGGTGGATATGCACATTTTACCAGTTTAAGTAGTACTAAATACTTAGCCAGTTTAGAAACTATAAATGGAGAAGATACTACAAAGTTTGAAGAAGAAATAAATGGTAAAAATAGTAAAACAATATAAGGAGGATGAAATAATGGCAAAAGACAATAATATTTTATTAGCAAGAATTGATAACAGATTAATTCATGGACAAATAGTTTGTTTATGGGCAGGGGCAGTAGGAGCAAATCTAATTGTTGTAGCAGATGATGAGACTGCAGAAAATGAAATAGAGAAAAGTGTTATGAAAATGGCAGCATCATCACTTGG
>CALVIS010000060.1 GCA_944331805.1 uncultured Bacilli bacterium | reverse complement strand
AATAGTATTAAAATAGTTATGGAGATGATGATATTATGTATAGTGTGTTATTTAGTAAAATTGAATTTGGTATGGATTTAGTAGTGGAACGGTTAAAAGAATTTGTTAAAACTGATTATAAAGTAGCAATTTTTCCATGGGCTTTTCCTGTCGAGATAACAAGTGAAGAATTTGAGAAAGAGTATTTTCCTATAGATGGTAGAAGATATAATAAATATTATACTGAATTAAAAAAAATAGGTATTAGTAAAGAAAATGTTAGAGTATGTAACCCTTATAAAGATACTAGAAATGACCTTATTGAAATTATCCAAAATAGTGATATTTTACTTTTGCCAGGTGGAAATCCTGAAATATTTTTTAAAAAAGTTTTACATGATACGGAAATTTTATATTATATTAAACATTATAAAGGAATAATTATTGGTGAGAGTGCAGGGTGTGAGTTACAATTAAAAAGATATTTTATTACTGCTAAAAATAATTATTATAAGTATTTTGCATTTTATGATGGATTTGGAGTGTTAGATGATCCTTTTTATATGGATGTCCATTCAATAAGTAATAAGAGATATTTAGCAAAATTACAAGAAGTTGCTGATGATAAAAATAAAAATGTATATGCTATTTTTGATGATGGTGCACTTATTTATAATAGAGATTCTAATGAATTAGAAATATTTGGTAATGTTTTAACTTTTATGCCAAAAGATAATTATAAAGATAATTATAAATAGTAGCAAAATAGGCATTTTTACATATTTTAATGTAGAGGTGAATATTATGAATGAGCGAAGAGTAACAGGTGTTGTTGTAGATGCTGGACATGGAGGAATAGGAGTATCCCAAAAATAGGGAAATGACTATGAATGCTAATAAATACAAGGAAAAGAGATACTTTAGTAAGAAAAGTGTCTTTTTTAGTAGTATAATATTAATGAGGTGATTATGTTGGAATCAAGTGCTATTTTAGAAATTTTAAATCAATTAGATAATGATAATACTTATAAGAAAATATTTATTAATGGTCCTTGGGGTATAGGTAAGAGTTATTATGTAAATAAATATATAAAAGAACATAATGAAAATTTTATATATATAACTTTATTTGGAAAAACTAGTTTTGATTCTATTGAAAATAGTGTAGCAAGAGAGTTGTTTAAAAAGTTAAGTTCATTGAATAAAAAGAAAATAATATTACATAAATTTGTTAAAAATGTTAAAGCTTCTTTTTCAATTTGTGGCTTTACCATAAATTCTCCTGAGTTGTCTAGAAAAGGTTTGATATCTGAATATAGTACTTTATTAGAGTCTAAATCATTAATTATTGTAATAGATGATTTAGAACGAAAAAGTAATAATATTTTAATTGAAGATATTATGGGGATGATTGAGGAATTTTCACAATTTAATAAAGTGAAGATAGTTATTATTGGTGATGAAAATAATATGATTGATAGTGATAGAAAAAAATGGAATAGGTTTAAAGAAAAAATTATAGAAAAGGAATATAAAATACAAAAATTTTCTGATGAATCTATAAGAAATTTAGTAACTAGTGAAATATGTAGTTATATCGAAGAAATAGAAGTAACTCCTTTTATTAATGATTATATAAAAAAACATGATATTAGAAATTTACGTACAATAATAAAAGGAATTAATTTATTTAAGGAAGTAATTAATAATTATGTTGAAATAAAAGAAAATAAGAAAGTTAATTTGTTAGTTCTGAAGAATTGTATGTCCGTTGCTATTGAATGTACTGAAGAAGTTTATAAGCCAGATGAGAAAAGAGATGATAATGATTCTTTTAAATATGTAATTGATGAAGAAATTAATTCTAGAATTATGAATCATTATTTTAATTCTGTATTTAGTAATAATGATGACACCTGTATTTTAAATTATATATTAGATATATACAAATGTGAATATAGTGCAGATTTAAAAAATAAACTAAATAAAACTATTGATAGTTACTTGGAAGAGAAGAAACCTAATGAAAAAGATAAATTTTATTTATCTATTGATAAAATAACTTTCAAAATTAATAATCTTTATAAACATATGAAAAATGGTAAGTATAAGTTTATTACATTAGATATATTTATTAATGATTTTTATGAAATACTTATATGGAATAGTGCATTAGAATTAAATCTAAATTTAGATGAAGTAGCTTCTGTTTTTTTCGATATTATGTTTAAGAATTATTATGATGTAAATAAAAGTATTTATGAGAATAAAATAAAGTTATTTGGTTTTAAGTTTAAAGAATCTAAAATTTTAAGTGATTTAGCAATTGAATATAATGACAAGATTAAAACAAAGTACTTAAGTGATAAATTATTAAATATTGAGAAAACTTTTAAGAACTTAGAATATGATTGTAGTTTATTAGAATGGTTGGATTCTCGTTTTATTGATAATGATAAAGAAATAGTACAAGAAGAATTTATTAAGATTTGTAGAAATAATAATTATTTAGTTCCTGATTTATCTAATGAGATTGATGAAAATACGTGGTCATGGTTTTTAGAAATATGGGAATTATTTTATAAAAGAATGAACGAAGAATATAAAGTTGAATTTAATTTATATGTTAATAGTTTAAAAATTAATAAATTAGTAGAATATAGAATTAATTCATTACAGCAGTATGAACCGTTGGTTAATAATAAATAATATTTATTAATTGTATTATTAAGAGGAGGTAGATATTTATAAATTTAAATTATGCAATATTTAGAAGTGAGCCTATTTTTACATTAAATGATTTAGCACAAATAGGTTCTCATAATAAAAGGGAGAAGAAAGCTTATAATTCCAATCCTGATATAAATAAAAATTTAAGTAAAAATAATATAGAATTAGTACCCTTGACAGATAAGTATGTTAAGTTTTTTTATAATTTAACTAAAGAATATAAAAAAGAACATGATGAGAGAATGAAAACGGAACGAGAAGATAGAAAGAAAACTTTTAAACAGATGTTAGATAAGTCAAGAAATGTAGTTGCAGATGAATTATTATTTACTGCTACATCTGAATTTTTTGATAATATGACAATAGATGATATAAAAGAGTGGGCTAATACTTGTATGGAGTTTGTTTATGAAGATTTGGGTTATAAAAAAGAACAAGTTTTACATAGTGTAATTCATCTGGACGAGAAAACACCACATATTCATTGTGTAGTTGTTCCTTTAGTTAGAAAGTTTGATAATAGAACTAAAACAGAAAGATATACTATATCTAAGAAACAATATATTAAAGATAATATTCATTTATCAGAATTACAAGATAAATATCATAAAAGATTAATAGATAAAGGTTATGATTTAGAACGTGGTATTAAAGGTAGTGATAGAAAGCACATTAAGATTAAAGACTATAAGAATATTAATAGAAAATTGGAACAGAACTTAAATACTAGAAATGAAAGATTAGATAAGGCTATGAATAAGTTAGAAGAACAAATGAAAACTTCTAAAACTATTCCTTTTGATAAGAAACATATTGTTGTTGAAAAAGATACTTTTGATACTATGAATATGGTTATTATAGAAACTAAAAAGGTTAAAGAGTTACAACCTAAAATAGAGCAAGTATTTAATGATATTGATAGTTATGTAAATAGTTATAATTCTTTAGATAAAGAAAATAAAAAGTATCAAAGAGAGATAAAGTCTCTTAAAACTAGAAATAGTAATCTTATAATAGAGAATAATAAGTTAAGAGATTATATTAATGCTATTTTAAAGGCGATAAAGACATTTTTTAGAAATTTATTACAAATTGGTAATGAAGTTACAAAAGAGACTGTTACAAGCGAAATAAAGGACTATTATGACAATAATGACTTTAATCAAGATGATGTTTATGATATTGCTAATAATACTAGTAAAGAAGATGAACTATTTGATTATGTAGGTATAAATTATAATGGCGACTATAATATATCTAACGATGATGAATTAAGTTTATAATAAAACTAGCATACTTTGATAGATGCTAGTTAAAGAAAGTAGGATGCATATTAATTTTATCTACTACAATTAATTGTCTGTTTGGGCAAACAGTGGTATATAACAGATAGTTTTAGAACTATCCATGTAAGTACTCTTATAATATCATTATCTTTTATATTACTACTGATGCAGTAGGATTTTAAAAATGTGATTTTTATAGGCAATTCTATATTCCTATCATTAATATTAGTTACTTTTGAATATAGATCACTTGCGATATCTTCTGCTTCTTCAATAATAGAGCAATAGTCTATGTTATCTTTTAAATCGTCTTTATGAAAATTGAAAAAGTCAATTATATCATTAACCTGTTTTGATATTTCTTTTAAATAAATTTGAGATTTAAGATTTTTAATTTCTGTTAGATAGTAGTTAATTAGTTCTTCCAAAATTAACTCTTTATCTTTTTCTTTTAAATTATTAAATTCAGTAGTAAGTAATTTATCTAAGTAATAATGATATTCAATATCTTTAATTTTTAAGATGGTATTATTAAAGTTATTTGTAATAGTTGATATATAGTTATTTAACTCATTATTTTTTTGCATATCTTTCCTTTCTTTTCCTACTTTCTTGGCACTATTCGTCATTTATCTCCTTTCTTTTTTATTAATATGTAATTGTAACTTATTACATAGTTAGTATGGTTTAAAGAATATAAACTTATTACAATGTTAGTAAGTTAAAAAGAAAAGATGTGATGGTTATTAAGAGTAAACATTATGAAAATCAAGCTCGTAAAATATTAGCGAATAATATAGTTTATTTTAGACTCAAAAAGAATTGGTCTCAAGAAGATTTTGCAGATGAACTTGGGACTACTCCTACTTATGTTTCTAATATAGAAAATGCTAAACGTAATACGAGAATAGATTATATTGGACATATTGCTGATACTCTTGGAGTATCTTTAGAACAATTATTTGTGGAAAGAACTCCAGTTGTTAATCATCGTATTCCAAGACGATAAGAATATGTTATATATTCTTTTTGTGCCACTTTAATTATATCATTAATTATTTACTTTTCAATACATTAATTGCGTGAATATGTGGCTATTTTAAAAACTCTAAAATGTCATAATTAAATGAGAGGGTGGTAAAATGGCTATTCATAGTTTTCAAGAGTTACAAGATTTATTACAAAATGTAAATAAAGAAGAAATGTATGTTAATATTTGTAGAAATATTAAGAAGTTTCGTTTAGAAAAATATAATGAGTTTAAGAAACAAAACTTAAATACATCTATTAATCCATATTCTACTGAGAATATTTCAGCACTTTTAGATTATAATCATAATCATTATAAGAGATTTGAAAGTGAGAATGATAGTACTAGGATGATACCTTTAGAAAAACTAGTTAAATTATCTATTATTTTAGATAAAAAATTAGATGATTTTATTAGGTAACTATTTGTAAAAATATGTTGACAACCCT
>CALVIS010000059.1 GCA_944331805.1 uncultured Bacilli bacterium | reverse complement strand
ATTTAGATGCCTTAGGTAGTTCCATAGGTCTTTACATTATCTTAGAAAAACTAAATAAAAATTGTTTTCTAATTATTAATGATACTAAACATGAATCAGGTGTATCTAAAGTATTTAAAGAACTAGAAGGATGCTTAAATATAATTAATGATAATGAAATAGAAGATAATCTTTATATAAGAAGCAAGAAAAACTTACTAGTAATACTAGATACTAATAAAGAAGAATTAGTCCAATCAAATGATGCTATAAATTATTTTGATAAAGAAAATATCATTATCCTAGACCATCATGAATTAGGAGAAACATCAATTGATGCCAATCATAGAATAATAGATAATTATATATCTAGTACTTGTGAGATGATTACTAATTTAATAGAGACTTATAAAATGGAACTAGACCCTTATTATGCAACTCTTTTATTATCAGGAATAGTCCTAGATACTAATAACTTTACTTTAAAGACAAACTCTGAAACATACTATGCCGCATACTATCTAGCAAGTATGGGAGCAAGTACTAAGAAAGTTCAGTATCTTTTAAAACAAGATTTAAAAGAGTATATAGAAAGACAAAAAGTAATAACTAATGTCGATGTTATAAATAATAGAATCGCTATCGCTAAAGGTAGTCCTTACATGGTGTATAGAAGAGAAGATATCGCTAAAATTGCCGATACCCTTCTATTCTTCAATGATATAGAAGCATCATTTGTTATCGCCAAAACTACCTCTAAAACAATTTCTGTTAGTGGTAGAAGTTTAGGTAACTATGATATTTCTAAAATGCTTACTCCATTAGGTGGAGGAGGTAACAAAACAGTAGGAGCCGCTAGAATTAGTGATAGTACTATTAGTAAAGTTGAAACAAAACTAAAACAAATCTTAAAAAAAGAGGAGGAATAGTATGGAAGTAATCTTTATAAAAGATTTAAAAGGACAAGGTAAAAAGGGTGAGATAAAACAAGTAAAAGATGGCTATGCTGAAAACTTCTTAATAAAAAAAGGCTATGCTATTAAATCTACTAAAAGTTCCCTAGAAAAATTAGAAGATGAGAACAAAGCTAAAGCTAAAGAAGAAGAGAAAGCTAAAAAAGAAGCTTTAAGTATAAAAGAAAAACTAGAAAAAGTAACCTTAACTTTTAAAGTTAAAACAGGAGATAATGATAAAGTCTTTGGAAGTATTAGTGTTAAACAAATAAAAGAAGCTTTAAAAGAAAAAGGTTATGACTTTGATAAAAGTATGATTAAACTAACAAGTTCTCCTTCATCTTTAGGCTTTCATAATATTGAAGTAGAACTATATAAAAATATAACTGCCAAAGTAAAAATACATTTAGTTAAGTAGGTGATGATTATGGCTTTAAAACAAGCCCCACAAAATTTAGAAGCAGAAAAAAGTGTCTTAGGTGCATGTTTCTTATCAAATAATGCTTTATTAATGGCAATTGAAACTTTAGATGAAACAGACTTCTATGATGCTAGAAATTCTAAAATATTTACTGCATTAAAAAAGTTAGTAGAAGAAAAAACTCCAGTAGATTTAACTACTTTAACTACTACTTTAACTAAATTAGACTATTTGAATGATGTAGGAGGAGTTACCTACTTAACAGAAATAACAACCTTTGTTCCAACAGCAAGTAATATAGAATACTATATAAAAGAAGTAGAGAATACATCGCTTCTTAGAAGATTGATAGAAACAGCAGAATCTATTGCATCTACAGGCTATAACAGTGAAGAAAGTATTGGTGACATCTTAGACGATGCCGAACGTAAAATACTAACAATCGCTAAAAATAGAAAAGCTAGTGAGTTTAAATCAATTCAAAAAGTTTTAGAAAAAACAGAAGAAGACTTACAAAAACTAGCAGAAACTAAAGGAGAAATAACAGGTATTCCTACAGGATGGTATGATATTGATAAAGTAACAGCAGGACTTCATGAAAATGAGCTTATAATCCTTGCCGCTCGTCCTGGTATGGGTAAAACTGCTTTCGCTTTAAACCTTGCAACCTATGTTACAACTCACACTGATAAAACAGTAGCCGTATTCAACCTTGAAATGGGTGCTGAGCAATTAGCAAGCCGTATTATCTCGTCTCTTGGTCAAATAGAAGGTTATAAACTTAGAACAGGTAAGATGTTAAATAATGACTGGAAAAGGTTTGACCAAGCAGCTAGTCAGTTAAGTAATGCCAAACTTTATATAGATGATACACCAGGTATAACAATAGGAGAAATCCGTGCAAAATGTAGAAGATTATCATCATCTTCTGATGGTTTAGACCTAGTAATAATTGACTACCTACAATTAATATCAGGCGGAAAAAACTATGGCGCTAACCGTCAACAAGAAGTAGCAGATATCTCTCGTAGTTTAAAAACATTAGCAATGGAGTTACACATTCCTGTAATCTCTTTAGCTCAATTATCTCGTAGTGTTGAAGGAAGAGAAGATAAAAGACCAATGTTATCAGACTTAAGAGAATCAGGTTCAATAGAGCAAGATGCTGACCTTGTTGGATTCCTTTATCGTGATGATTACTACAATAAAGAAGCTAAAAATGATGCAACTAGTATCAGTGAATTTATCATCGCTAAGCATCGTAGTGGACCGCAAGCGACAATCCAGCTACTATTCAAGAAAGACACTTCAACATTCTTAAATATGAGTAAAAATGAAATAGAGGAGGAATAAGATGAATATAAAAACTATAATGACTATAGTAATTGCCTTAATGGTAAGTTTAATTATAATGTTTATAGTACCAAAAGAAGAAACATTAACTCCTAAAAATGTATACAGAGTCTATTTAGCAGGTAAATCAGTAGGATTAATTAATGATAAAGATTCCCTTGATGAATATATAGACAAAGAACAACAAACCTTAAAAGATAAATATAATGCCGATAAAGTTTATGCACCAGAGGATTTAGAAGTAGTAAAAGATGTAACTTACAATGAAAATATCTCTACAACTAAAGAAATATATAATAAGATTAAAGATATAGAACCATTTACTATTAAAGGTTATGAAATAACTATAGAAGGTATTGATACAACTAATGAAGAAGGAGAAACAGTAGAAGGGAAAGACCAAACTATCTATGTCCTTGATAAAGAAGTCTTTGAAGAAGCAATGGATAAAACAATAAGATCATTTGTAGATAGTGATAGTTATGATAAATATCTTAATAACGACCAAAAAGAAATAGAAAGTGGCGATACAGGTACTGTTATTGAAAATATCTATATAGAAAATAAAGTAACAGTTAAAGAAACAAATATTCCATCAGACGAAACTATCTATGAAAATGTTGATGATTTAAGTAAATATCTATTATTTGGAACTCTTGATGAACAACAAAAGTATACTGTTCAAGCAGGAGATACAATTAGTGATGTCGCTTTCAATAATAAATTATCTAATGAAGAATTTTTAATTGCAAATCCTGAATTTACTGATGCTAATAACCTTTTATATGAAGGACAAAATGTTACTATAAGTATCATTAAACCACAATTTAGATTAGTAGAAATAGACCATCAAGTACGGGCTCAAGATATACCTTATGAAACAGAAACAAGATATGATAATACAAAGTATTCTAATTATGAAGAAACTATTCAAGAAGGTGTAGTAGGTTCTCAACTAGTAACATCAAAAGTTCAAAAAGTTAATGGTCAAGTAGAAAGTGCTGTTATTGATAATGGTGCTACTCAAGTATTAAAAGAACCAATAAAAAGAATAATAGTAAAAGGAACTAAACAAAGAGGTGGCAGTGGCGGTGTAAACAGTGGCCTTAGTAGTAATAGTAAAGTAGAAGGATACTGGTTATGGCCAACTAGAACTCCATACTATGTAAGTAGTCCTTATGGATATCGTTGGGGAACTCTACATGATGGTATGGATATTGCAGGAGCAGGTTTCGGTTCACCAATTTATGCTTCTAATAATGGTATTGTAGTCGCTTCAAGTTATAAATATGATAATGGTGAATATATTGTTATTAATCATAACAACGGTTACTATACAATGTATGCCCATCTTGCAGAACGTTATGTTAGTGTAGGTCAAGAAGTATCACAAGGAGATACAATAGGTTCTATGGGTAGAACAGGAGCAGCAACAGGAGTTCATCTTCACTTTGGATTATGGAGAGGTTATCCATATAGTCGTGGTTCATCTTCTATGAATCCAATGAGTTTATTCTAATGAAAATAAAAGTACTAGCGAGTGGATCTAAAGGAAACTGTTCATTAATTGAAACAAAATCTACTCGCTTTCTTATTGATATAGGAATTACCTATCAAAGATTAAAAAAAGAATTAGAGAAGATGAATTTAACTACAGATGACATAGATGCCTTATTTTTAACCCATGCTCATAATGACCATACAAGTGGCCTTAAAGTACTATTAAAACGTACAAACTTTAAGATTTATACTAATAAAGATATTACAAAAGAATTAACAGTAGATATTGATAATGATAGAGTACAACTTTATAATCCTTTAATACATTTAAATAATACCGAAATAAATGTATTTAAAACAAGCCATGATGCGAAAGGTTCTGTTGGTTTTCTAATAAATGAAGATAACAACTCCCTAGTATATATAACAGATACAGGTTATTTAAATCGTAAGTATTTTCCATTACTTGAGAATAAAAATATTTATTATATAGAAAGTAATCATGACGAGAAAATGTTAATGGATGGACCATATCCATATTATTTAAAACAAAGAATAATAAGCGATGAAGGCCATTTATCTAATGATACTACTGCTAAGTATCTAAAGAAATTAGTAGGAGATAATACTAAATACATAATACTCGCTCACTTAAGTGAACACAATAATAAAGAAGAAATCGCTTACAATACCTCAAGAGAATCTTTAAAAGATAGAAGTGATATAAAAATAGTAGTCGCTAAACAAAGTGAAGCCCTAGAAGAAATAGAGGTGTATAATGAAGTTAATATGTGTAGGTAAGATAAAGGAAAAATATTTAAATGATGCGATAGATGAATATAAAAAGAGACTATCTAAATATACAAAATTAGACATAGTAGAACTACCTGATATAAGTTACAATGAAATAGATAAAGTAAAAAAAGAGGAAGGAAAACTCATTTTAAAGCACCTAAAAGAAACTGATAATGTAATCATTCTTGACATTAATGGACAAGAACTATCATCAGTAGAACTTACTAATAAATTATGTTCTTTAGAAACGATGAATAGTAATCTATGCTTTGTAATAGGAGGAAGTTATGGTTTAAGTGAAGAAGTAAAAAAACGTGCTAACTTTAGTTTATCTTTTTCTAAACTAACTTTTCCTCATCAATTGTTTAGAGTAATATTATTAGAACAAATATATAGAACATATAAAATAAGAAATAATGAAAATTATCATAAGTAGGAGATTAATATGATTGGAAATGATTGGGATATTTATTTAAAAGAAGAATATAATAAAGATTATTTTAAAAAACTAATAGATTTTGTTAATAAAGAATATAAAGAGAAGACTATTTATCCACCTAAAAATGAGATATTTAATGCCTTAAGACATACTGCCTATAAAGATGTTAAAGTAGTAATACTAGGGCAAGACCCATACCATGGAGAACATCAAGCAGAAGGGCTATCTTTTTCAGTAAAGAATGGTATTAGAAAACCACCTTCACTACAAAATATCTTTAAAGAATTAAATGATGACTTAGGAATACCTTTTCCTGA
>CALVIS010000058.1 GCA_944331805.1 uncultured Bacilli bacterium | reverse complement strand
TATGAAAAAAGGTTAAGAATAATTTGTTGTTTATATAATCAAAATTTATAATTGAGCTTGCCGAACAGGTCTATTAAATAATTCATCAATTTTTAAAATCTCTTCATCTGTAAAATTTGGTAAAAGTCTTATTAATTGAAATAGTGCTAATTTAATATTAGTATTTTTAAGAAAGTTATTAACTCTATTAACATCATTTAAATTCATATCTTTTAAATACATATAACTTTCATTAATGATAAATTCTCTTTGGGATTTACTAGTATTTAGTATTGCTTCTTCATCAAAATATTCTAATGCTTTTACAATATTTGTTGGTCCTACTACATCAAAAGGTGTTTTCTTTTCTTCACTATCCAATGAAGGTATCGTTTTTTTCATAATACTAGAAAACTTATCTATATAAAAATCATCATCTTTTTTCTTATAAACATATGCTAAACCGTAATAAAATTCATTAAATGAAGTACTTTGACATTTTACTAATTTAATATAGTCTTCTCTTTCAAACTTAGATGATATTCTTTTATCTAAAACTCCTATATTAAGGCTACTTCTTTTACAACCAAAATTAAACTCCTTATCTAAAAGTTCTTTTAGTAAATCAACATTATCATTATATAATGCAGCATAATATACTACTAAAGTAGAAAATACTCTTTCTGTCTCTTCTGCATTGTTAGAAAATAATGATTTTACCATATACTTAGTAACATTGCCATTATCTTCAAAAGATAAATCTTTTATAACTTCTTCTAGCTTTAAATCTACCTCTTTTTCCTTATCCCCTTCAATTTTCATTTTATTTTGTCTTACACGACTTTTAACTTCATTTAAAAATGTTCTTGCATAAACTTTTTCATAATCTTTATTCAACATAACCACTCCTTGGACTTATTATATATTATTTTTAGAATTTATCAAAGAAAAATGTAATTATACTTATATTTTTCTAAATTGGATTAACATGTATTACTGTTAAATATATTTCTGGAAATTTTTCAAGTTCTCGCTCTATTTTATTAGCGATATCATGAGATTCATAAGTAGACATATTACCATCGACAAAGATAGTAAAAGATATTTGATATTTATATCCTACTGGTGTGGCATTAAAGTGAGTTATTTTCTTTACTTCACTATATTTCTTAACTACTTCTAAAACTTTATCTTTAGTCTCATTATCTATTGATTTATCCATTAAAACATCGTAACTTTCTTTAAATATCTTAAGGCCACTAATTAATATCCATAAAGCTATTAAGACACCCACCAAACCATCAACAAAATAAATTCCAAAGCTAGTTAATATAATTGCTAGTAAGTTAATAGTCGTAATAATAGCATCATATAAATGGTCTTTTGAGTTAGCTTTAAGTAGTAAACTATTTAGACTCTTAGATAGTTTGTTAGTATAGAAATATAAAGATAATTTAATTACTATAGTAATAATACAAACAACTATTAGCATATATGAAAAAGTATAATCACTTTTAACAAATATGGATTCTAGTGAATCTTTAAATAATGTAACTGCTACTACCATAATAACAATACTTATTAATAGAGAATAGATATATTCTGCTTTACCATGACCAAGATTATGATCATCATCACTAGGTTTACTCGCTATTTTGTTACCTATTAAAGTCATAAGTGATGAGAATATATCTCCTAAACTATTAACAGCATCTGCCATCATCGCTTGACTTGAAGTAAAGAATGAAGCGGTAAACTTAATTACAAATAAAAATAAATTAAAAAATATTCCTAAAAAACTTGCTACTTTAGTAGCTTTAAATCTTTGCATAACATCATACTCCTAATTAATTATATTATTGTTTAATAGTATCTACTCGTGTTTTTAGAGTTTTAACTAATCTTTTTTCTAGCATACTTCTTTCTCTTAAAAGAAAATCTATTGGTGTTCCATCTTTATTTTTTCTAATAAATTTATTATAACTTGCTTTATGATTTTTAACAAACTCTTCTGCTTCATCAAATAATCTCTTTTCTTTAATACACTCTAAATCCATTTTATATCTTTTTAATGCTTCTTTATAAGGAACTCTAACTGCTATTTTTAAAATCTCTTTTTCAGCAATTCTATCAGAAAAATCATCATGATAAGTAACATAGAAATATTTAATAGAACCATTTTCTTTAAAATTATCCCTATTTACTTTATAAATATCTATCATTTTAGCATTTTGTCTTACTACTATGCTATGATAATCTTTATTAAAATCATTAAAAGAAAGACTATTAAAAAGATCTCCTAAACTATCTACTTTAACTTCATCTTTAACTTGATAATATCTTATAGGCATTTCATCAAGATTATCCTGATATTCACTTAAAAATATCTCTTCTTTATCTTTACCTACTATCTCAGTACTATTAGAAAGTAGTCTTATAAAATCTTGATTAAACACTGCTAGAAATAAAGATGGTTCAGTTAAAGACCAAGATTCGTCTTTATGATATTCTAATTCAAAACATATATCCTTTTTAAACTTATATCCTTGTCTATTACAAAGAATAATTTCTTCTTTTAATGAATTATTACCTAATTTAACTTTCTCACTTTCCATAATCAAGCTAAGCATTCTTTCATTTTCTTCTTTTATTGTAGTATCAACAAGTAATTTTGTAGACAGCATATTAGAGGTCATTTTCTCTTTCATGAAGTCACTAATAAAAGCATATTCTCCATATCCAAAAGAAAAAAGTGCTACGCCATCTCTTTTAAAAGTTATAGCATCTTGCATTCTAATATATTTCTCTAAATCAAATGGTTCATTACTAGGATATTCTTTAATACGATAAGGATATATATCATCTTTTAAAGAGAAATAATTATTACTAAATAATAGATTAACTAAATCTTTATTAGAGAATTTTATAATATCATTATCTTTTAGTTCTCCATAACTAAAATTAGTATAACCTGAAAAGCCTCCACTTTTATTTAAATTAAAATATCTATAATTATTACTATCAAAGCCATTACATTCCATAGTAGTACACCTCATTTACTTTTTTTATTTTAAAATTATCTAAAGTACTTGTATCGTTCATCTTTTTTTACTAATTTTCTTATACTAGTTATTTCATCTTTTAATCTTAGTTCAGAATCTGGTACTAAAAATTCATTATATCTATAATCTATAAACACTCCCTTTTCTTTATTAAATACCCTTTTAGGAACAATTTGAACGTTATAATCCATAATTAGATAATTATAAAATGTTTCATAGATATTAAATTTAGAAGTACAAATGGTATTAGGCCAAACTAGTTCTATAGAATCCACATTACAAGATTGTACTAAAATACTTTTTAAAATATCTATTTCATCATCTTCTTCCATAAGTCTTTCTACTCTATTATATACATTATGATAACAATAAAAATATTTAGGTGTGTAACCTGTAGTAAGTGATAAATCTATCTTATCTTGTGAAGATACATTTATTTTGGTCTTATCACTAGAATAAACATCATAAAAATATTTATATAATTTTAAATTAATATATTCATCAGAACTTATATTTTCTATAGCAGATAAAAATTTTATATTATCTTTTAGTACTTCTAAAGCTTCTTTTCTATCATAAAAATATATATTATTATGATTAAACCATGCTCTAAAAGTCTTAAGAACGTAATCAGAATCATGTCCAGATAATGATGGATTAATATAACAAGTGCTATTGTTTATAGGATTCATAAATACACCATGCTCATTTAAAGCTGAAAAATTATATTCTATATATGGCAATGTCATTCCAGTAGATACCTCCAATTTATTTTTATATTAATGAATTATTTCTTTGTTTGTAATGTTTTTGCAAGCTACTAATGGTTATTTTTATGATTCTAGATTTACTTTATCTTCTTTTGCTTGTTTTAATAATTCTATTCTTTCACCAAAACCCTCTACTGTTTTCTCTAGCCTTTTTGGATTTAATTCTATTATATCAGAATATTTTTCTAAGACTTCTTTATACTCATCTTTTAAACCATCTAATTTTGTTAAATCATATTTTTCTAAACTTATATAGTTAACTAACTCATTAACTGTCATATTATGAGAATGGAAAAACTTATATTCTTCATTATCAAAATCTAAATATGGAAGTGTTACATCTGATTGAAGGCTTGTTCCAGTATCAAAAATGGGTGTTATTCTTTCCCATTTTAAAGTTTTAACATTTCTAATAATTCCATAATTTTTCATATGTCTATCTGTATTTAACATTAAATAATCGACTATATACATATCTGATAATTTCTTCTTTACATCTTTAATACCATAAGACTCTAAGATACTAACATACTTTTCATAGTCACTAACATTATCATCACTATCTAAATTCATAATATCACTAGCTGATATAATTTCTTCATCTTGAGTTAAAAAGTTCTTACACTTACTTACTAATTGTCCAGATAATATATCTAAAGTATAATCACAATAATCTAAACCAAGTCTTTTACAAATTCTGGAAGCAAGCCATTCATTTATGGGCTCTAATCCTGATATAGAATATGCTCCTTTTACTAAGACTCTATTATTATCTTTATCAATAATCCACCCTTTTTTTACCATTCCATCGGTAGTATTATTAGGAGAATGCAAGCTAATTCTTGTACTTGATTCTCTTGAATTAGAATTTAGTGATACATCTAAATAATCTTTATATTCAAAGTCATTCATAAAAAAGTTTATATCTTTCCATTTCAAATTCTGCCTTTCACCCTTAATCCAATACTGGTCAGATAAAGATAATCCGTAAGCTTTATTTAAAAGTTCTGTAGGAGATACTACATTTAACTTTTCTAATAACTTCTCTATATTTTGTCTCCATGCAGGAATACCTCTACCTTTAAACCATGAATTTAAGGCAACTAATACATCTTCATTATGGTTATATGCATTATATAAATGTAAGGGTGCATAGTTAATATCATAATATTTATATATTTCTTGAAATGTATTATTCTCATCCATTTCTGCTAACAATACTTTTCTATTTTGATTCATTAAGATTATTTTCATCGTTATCACTCTCTATTTCCATCTATTAAAATCTTTACTTAAACCTAATCTTTTCGCTCTACTCTTCTTTCTTTCATCACTTACTTCTATATTTCTAATATCATCCAAAGCTATCTCAAAATACTTAATAACTGTTTTATCATCAATATCTGGATGATATTCTCTAATCTTTTTATAAAGAGCCATAGCAAGTTCTCTATCACAAACTGTATTTATATCAGCATCATTTACAAAACTCTGTTCTTTTAAAAAAGATGCCATAACTCTCTCATCAAAAGAAAGACTATCTTCTTTTCCTCTATTAGTTAATCTCAATGACTTATAATTCAACCCACATTTAACACAAACATAGTCATATTCTCCATATTCATCCATGGAAATCCCCCACAAATGCCCACAATTTTCATACTCACCATTTTTCATTAATCTATATAATTCTTTCCTTTTAGGAGCTAATTTATTTTTCTTTGCTTGTAGTCCTAAATATTTTTTTACTATTGGATTTTCTTCTAATCCCCATATTTCTTGTTCTATTTTTCTATATTCTTTATCAATATCATTAAAGTCATCCCTTATATATTTCAAATCTTTTTTACTAACCATAACAATACCTCCAAGTAAGTATATTGTAACATATCTTTATCGTTTTTTAAACAAAATAAAAACCCTCATAATAATAAGGGTTACATGCAATTTGGTGCGGGTAACAGGAGTTGAACCTGCACGTCTAAGACACTAGATCCTAAGTCTAGCGCGTCTGCCAATTCCGCCA
>CALVIS010000057.1 GCA_944331805.1 uncultured Bacilli bacterium | reverse complement strand
ATATATTATTGGTCGTACTTTTATATCTATTTTCCCTTTATTTTTCAACGCTTTTACTAAAACTGTCCGTTACTCAGCACATATGGGTTTGAAGCAGTTCCATCTCCACTAGTAAATCCGTTGTCAGTGGTCACATTGATAACTGGACGGACGGTGTCGAGACCATCTACATAGTTGCGAACCAGAACACCATTCCCACCCCATACATCAGCAAAACCATCAGAGAAACCGGCCGGCGTCACTCCAATACCAATAATCACTTTCACCAGGATTTAAATAACTATTTCCTACTACCATCATAGACTCTCCTGCTAATACTAATTCGTCTGCTGTTATTAATCCGGCTTTTAATCTATAACTTCCTCCATAATTTTCACTTGTTGAAGGACACTTTAAAGTCGGACTATTTGGCTTACTAAACGATACTTCTGGTCCGGCCATTGCTAATCTGTCATAACTTGCAAAAGCATTAACTCCATCTACATCACTAAATCCATAGTCACTTGCTGGTTTATATCCACTTCTTTCTTTATAAATGAATCTAGTCCATTATCATAGGTATAGCCCGTATATTTTGGATCATTAGAATATAAATTATATGGTGTAGCTCCTATAACGTAAGAACGGGCTAAATCACTATTATCTGGATTTGAACTTGTTCCATTATATATTAGTCTTAAACTTCCATCTCCATTTGCTCGCACTATCTTCCAGTACATCTTATCTCCTCCACTTGCCAATTTTACTTGAGTACATTCATCTTCATACCCTACATTAGCTTCTCTACAACTTTCTAAGCTCTGATAATAGCTTCCTGCATTTTCATATACATAATAATCACTTGTATATTCACCAAATTGGACATTGTTATTTGTTACATTTCCTCTATAATAATAACTTGTTCCATCTTCATCTTCCATACTATATAAACCGTTTGTTACATATTCTGGATGATTCTCTGTTGTCATTTCATAAGGGTCAGTAAGTATATCTCCATTACTTGCATAATTAAACATTTGTGTTTTCTCTTCTTGCACTTCGTTATCTTCTAATATCTCTTGAGTAGTTAGAGGAACATACTTATCTCCTGCTCTTCCATACACATTTATCTGAACTGTAAAAGTTAATCCTCCTCCATCGCCTTGAGGATTATAACTTTCATCAACATACATTCTAAGTCTATAGTTATTACTCTCACTAGAGTTCATACTACTTGTATATAAACTCATCTCTCCAGATGGTCTTCCTGTATATGTATTTTCACTTGTCTCCTCATTATACACTTCAGGTGTCATTAAACCTTCTTCAGAATCCCCATTTAACTTTGTTAAATATAATTTTATATTAGAACCATCTATCTTCTTAGCATCACTACTAGTAATATCTTTAGCACTTATTTCATAGTTTATATTTACATCTCCTGTTATTTCACTACTTATATGACGAATTAATTTACCCTGATAAATTGAATTAGTCATATCTATTACCTTCTTCCTTACTATTGTTAACTTAATATTAGCATAAATTATTTACTTGGGTCAACTAATATTTTAACAGCTCCATCATTACCACTTGTTAGTCTAAGATAGGCTTTTTGAACTTTATCATAATTTACAATATCATCAACAAAAGGCATAACATCTATTTGTTTATTACTAATTAAATCAAGACATGTTGCAAACTCTTCTTTAGTATAAGCAATAGCACCTTTTATAGTTAGTTCATTCATAACAGCGACTACTGTTGGGATACTAATAGGCCCTGTTGCAACACCTACTAATACAACTACACCACCTGGTCTTACATTAACTAAAGATGATGTAACAGCACTAGAATTACCACAACACTCTATAACTATATCAAAACCACCATTAGTATCAGAGATTACTTCATTAATCATGTTTTCATCAGTTGCATCATAATACTTATCAGCAACACCTAAGCTTACGGCTTTCTCACCTCTTTTAGGATTTGCTTCACTAACTGCTACAAAACTAGCTCCTTCTTTTTTAGCAAACATGGCACTAAGTAGTCCAATGATACCTCCACCGATCACTAAGACTTTAGAGCCTACTTTAACATCAGCAAGATGTATTCCATGTAGAGCAACGGCCGTAGGTTCGACCATAGCAGCTTCTTCATCACTAACATTATCTGGTACTTTTAATACCATATCACCTCTTACTTTAATCTTTTCTGTCAAAGCCCCAGGATTATCTAAAGAAAGACCTACTGCATGAGTCCAAGTACTTTTACAGTACTGGGGATTACCACTTAAACAAGCAGGACAATTACCACAAGGGGAAATAGGTAAAGTCGTAACTCTATCACCTACTTTTAAATCACTTCTATTACCAGTATTGATTACTTCTCCACAAAACTCATGTCCCATAATTAAACCACTAGGTTCTCCCAATTCAAAATAATGTAAATCAGAACCACATATACCAGCTTTTAATACTTTAATAACAACATTCTCGTTATCAACAACTGGTTCTTCTATCTCTTTTACTTCAAATTCTCTTTTACCTTTTAATGCAACTGCACGCATCTTAATCACCTCTAGTTTAAGTTTAACACAAATCAAAAAGAAAAAGTGTAAAGTTTACTTATCTTTACACTTTATATAATCAAGCAAGGCTCTACAGCCTTTATCTATCTCCTCATAAGTAATAGTAAAATTATGAGTATACCAAGGATCATCTATTTCTTTACTTTTCTTAGTAAAATCTAATAGTTTATACACTTTCTTATCAGTACCAAATATCTTCTTCATAGATATAACATTATAATTATCCATACCAATAAAGTAATCAAACTTTTCATAATCACTTTTTTCTAATTGTGTTGATATATGTTTATCATATGGAATATGATGTAAATCTAACATCTTTTTAGTACCAGGATGTATATCACTACCAACATCTGCAATAACACCACGTGATTCTATTAAAAAGTCTTTTTCTAATCCTTCTTTTCTTACTAAATCTTTAAATACATACTCTGCCATAGTACTTCTACAAATATTACCTTGGCATACAAAACAAATTTTTATCATAACTACCATTCCTATTCATTATTAAATTTTAATAATTCTCTAATATCATCAACAGATAAGTTTTGGAAACTCTTATACTCATCACCATCATTTTCTATTAACTTATCACTAAGTATCTTCTTCTTTGCTTGTAAATCAAGAATTTTCTCTTCAATAGTTCCTTTAGTAATTAGTTTAATAACTTCAACAGTATTCTTTTGACCTATTCTATGGGCTCTATCAGTCGCTTGATTCTCTGCTTGCGGATTCCACCATAAATCTAAGTGAATTACGATATCTGCACTAGTAAGGTTTAAACCAGTACCTCCACTTTTTAACATAATTAAGAAGATATTAGTATCATCAGTATTAAACTTATCTACTAATTCTTGACGTTTCTTACTACTAACAGAACCATCTATTACATAACTTGTTATACCTTCTTTAGTAAGATTATCCTTTACGATATTTAAAGCCGTTCTAAAACTAGTAAATAAAAGTATTTTATGACCATTAGACACTGCTTCCTTAACGACATCTGTTAAGTGTTCTATTTTAGATGATGTTTTATTAAAGTTATCAAATATAATCTTAGGATCTACACATACTTGTCTAAGTCTTGTTAATAATGTAAGTATTTGCATCTTATTCTTAGAAAAACCTGCACTAACTAGCTCTTCCATTTCTTCCTTAGTCTCTTTAACTAAAGCAGCATATATCTTCTTTTCTTCATCACTTAAGTCTATATAAATATTATTCTCTATCTTATCAGGCAAATCTTTTAAGACTTCATTTTTCTTACGTCTTAATATAAATGGTTTAACTTGACTTCTAAGTTTACTTAAAGTTAGATTTGTATCATCATCAAAGTCTTCACCTATTTTATACTTCTCACTAAATTTAGTTTTATTAGCAAGAAAACCTGGCATAATATAATCAAAGATACTCCATAACTCTAAAATAGAGTTTTCAATAGGTGTTCCTGTTAGGGCAAGTTTAACTTCACTATTAATACTCTTAACTGCTTTAGTTAACATAGCAGTAGGATTCTTAATATTTTGAGCTTCATCTATAACCATAACTTTAAAACTCTTCTCTTTATAGATATCTAAATCTTCTCTAAGTAATCCATAACTAGTAATATAAACATTGCCTTCATACCAACCTAACTTCTTATGTCTATCTTTCTTTAATCCTACAAAGATACTTCTTTTAATATCATCACTAAACTTATGAAATTCATTATCCCAGTTATAGACTAAAGCGGTAGGACAAACTATTAATATTTTAGCATTCTTATCTTCTTCTAATACTCTTCTAATAAAGATAATAGTCTGTAGACTCTTACCAAGTCCCATCTCATCTGCAAGTATTCCTCCTAAACCACATTTATATAGATTATAAAGCCATTTAACCCCATCTTTTTGATAGCCTCTAAGTAATTTATCTTCAGCTTTACTAAACTTAACATCTATATCTTTATATTCTTTAAATCTCTTAACAAAGTCATCAAATAATCCATTAGTCTTAATAAATCTATTCTTACTTCTTAAACTATCTAAGTACAAGGCTCTAAACTTAGGTATCTCTCCACTTTCTTCATCAAGATCTAAATCTTCTTTTAATTCTTCTAATTCTTTAATAGAAGGATCTAATAAGTCTAAGATATCCCCACTCTTAAGTCTATAATACTTCTTTTTATTCTTTAAGTTTAAGAAGATATCATCTAACTCACTAGGACTTACATTATCAAGTTTAAACTCATAATTTAAGATATTATCTTGTCCTATACTAAAACTAGTACTTCCTTTTACTTTCTTAATCAAACTTGTATTTTTCAACTTTTCACTAGTAAATACTTCATAAGTATCAGTTAACTCATCAATACCATTTTCTAAGAACTCTCCTACTTCATCTATGTCATAAAGTTTAAGTTCACTATCAAAACCATATTTAGTTAAATCTAAAAAGACACTTCGCTCAAACTCTTTATCTCTAACAACATTACTATTATCTTTATCTAAATAATTTACCTCTATATCACCATAAGTAAAGATAATTTTACATTCTATATATAACTCTAAGATATCAAAATATAACTTTACAGAAGGAGTCTTAACTATAACTAAATCATCTACTGATTCATCAAGTTCTACTTTATCTTTTATACTAGGAATTACATAATCTTTAAAGCCTTTAAAATTCTTATCAGAGAAAGTTAAACTATCTACCCCTTCTTCCATAATATTACTAGCAAGTATAGTTTCTTTTTCATTTAGCCTATAAATACCATTTTTATCTATTAAGTAACTATAATCATTAGTTAACTTCTTTAACTTTGTTAAATCATAGTCTATTTTTAAGATATGATTATCATCTTCTTTAATAATTTTAAAAGTAAATGGCAAATGATTAACAACAGGTAATTCTCTATTAATATTAAATCCTTCTACATAAATACTATCAACTATAGAAAATAAGTCATCTAAACTCGTTTTAGTAGGTACTAAGTATGAATCATATCTATAAAGTCTTGAGTATGCAAGTTCTATAAAGTTTATTAGTCTTTTACTTTCACTATTAAAATAGTATTCTTTATTACTAAATACAAACTCTTTACCAAACTTTACTTCTCCGCCATTACGATATCTATCTATAAAAGCATTAACTTTAGTACCCAACATATAGAGCTTATTTGCTCCAACTTTAAATCTTAATTCAAAAGATTCACTATCATAGTAACTATAATAATTATAATAGCTTTCAAATTTTAAATAAGGAATAACTCTTGCTTCTTTTTTAACAATGTTTTTATCAAGAGAAGTTCTCTTTAATTCATTTAATAAGGCAGAAGCAAGAATGTTATTATGTTCTTTTTCATCGAATAGAAAATATTCTCCTTGAAATTTAGTAAGTACTGCAGCGACATGTTTACATGAGTCTGTTAAAGTAAATTGAGGACAAGTACAGGTTATATCTGATATTTCTTTATCATCACTATCAACTTCTACTGTTACTATATATGATTTTAATGTATGTTCAGAAGACACAATAAAACGATTAGTAGTATAACCTAAATC
>CALVIS010000056.1 GCA_944331805.1 uncultured Bacilli bacterium | reverse complement strand
AAATGTCCTTTGTGTGGAGAGATTATGAGTTCATCAGAATCATTTAAATATCCTAATGGAAAACAAAAAGTATATTATCATTTAAGGTGTAAAAACGCTAATTGTAAAGGTTATGGATATCATTATAATACTGAAAAAATAGAAACAAAATTAAAAAGAATATTAGAGGAACTAACAATATTTATGCTTTCTATGGATAATGAAATTATTACTTGTAATTCTACTAAAAGTAATGATGTAAAAGAAATAGAAAAAGCTATTGAAAAATTAAAAATGCAAGAAAAAAGATTAGTTGATTTATATTTAAGTTCTACTTTGGATGTAGAAACAATTAATCACAAAAATGAAGTAATAAAAAAAGAAATTGATAAATTAACTAAAAAGAAAACTACTCTTGATCCAGATAATTCTTCAAAGGAATATACAATAGAACTTGTTAAAAACCTAGATTGTATTGAAGAAAATGATAAGCTAATTTTTACAAATATTAAAAATATAGGTTTTGCTTTTCTTTATGATTTATTAACAATAAAAGCAAAAAGAGATTTAATTCATAGACTTATATTTCAAATAGAAATAACAAGAGATAAAAACTATAACATTGATATTAAAATTATAAAATTTACAGACGAACTAATAACAAAAAGCAGTAAAGAATATATAAAATATCTTAATCAAATTATGGAAAACAACAATATTGGTATCAAATTTTATAAAGAAATTAACAAAGAAAAATTAAAAAATATAGAAGTAGATTATGATATTTTATCTATTAAAAAAATGAAATCAAATAAATATTCAAATGAATTTTTAGAATATTTTATATCAAAATCAAGAGAACATTTATATGTTGATGGCATTATTAGTTGTCCTTATGTTGAAGAAAACAAACTAAAAGATATTTTAATATTAGTACCTAAAAAAGATATTGCAGTCACTAATTAAATAAAGAAATGGAGAGATGAAAATGAAATTAATTTATACACGAAATGGAGATTATTTATTACCAAATTTAACTATAAAAAATCAAAATACTAAAGGAATAAACAAATATGGCTATTTAAGATTACACTATCTGAAAGAAAATAAAAAATCTCTTTACACTACACTTTTAATGACTAATGAACTTACTAATCATCTTATTTCGGTCAGTAAAAATAGTGAAGATAGATTACAAAAGTTAATGGAAAATTACAAAAATTTAGATGAAAAACTATCTGAAAAAAATAAAGAAGTTAATCATATAAAATGGTCAAAACTTATGAATAATTACAGAAATATGGCTGAAGAAATTATATTAAATGAACTTGTTTTTATATAAATAGAGGTCAAAAAAGAGGAAAAAATTATAAAAATAATTTAATCCTCTTTTTATATTTTTTCTAATATGGGAGTAATTTAATTGTCTAGCCAGCACTGAATTTATACTCCCGTATAAATTCGTATATGGGGTAGCCCCAATCCCCTAGATACAAATCTATATTTTTTGATAATTAAATTAATGGACAATTCAATTACCTTGATACTCCATAATCTATTTTTCTGCTTTCTATGGTACTTTTATAAGTATCACTAACGAATTTATCTCCTAGTTCATTGACACCTATACAATTTTTATTATTGTGACCTCTACCTAAAATTATTTTGTGTTGAATATCAATTCCTAGGTTTTGTAATATTTGAATTGTATTTTGGATTCTGGAAAACATTTCTGTTCCTAAAACACTTCTTTGATATTTCCCAACTTCTGTTGGTAAACTTCTATCAAAATAACTCATATCATGTATAGGAGCAGGTTGGCCAAAATCATCAAATCTTGAGTCTGATTTATTTTGTGTTTCAAGTTCTCCAACATAATATTTAAATTTAATTTTCAAATAACTTTCTAAATCAAATTTCCTACCTGTCAAAGATTCATAATCAGCTATTCCTAATGGATAAGCAAATTTATCTGTTGGGATAGGAATACTACCACTTGCACCACCTATACAAGCAGTTTCAATCATATCTGGATGTAATAAAGCAAATCGTTGAGCAAAGACACCTGAACTTGAATAACCATTTAAAAATATTCTATCTTTTACAACTAATCCGTTTTCTTTTTCTAAAATAGATTTTGCTCTATTAATAATTCTAACTACTTGCTTATCTATTCTATAATTTCTGTCATCACTGGAAAGACTAAAACATTCTCGAGATAATTGTTGTAAATATGGATAATCTTTATAGCTTGGTATTAATGGAACAACAATAGGGCTAGGCAAATCTTTTGTTAATTGAGCTAATCTAATTCCTGTTTGAGTTCCTTGTTCTATAATTTCTTGTAAATTTCCACTTTCTAAATTGTTTGTTTCTACTACAAGTTGGCTATTTGTATTTTCTGATAACGGAATTGCAAGAATACTTGGTATATTTATACCTTTATTCATATCAGTTGCTAAAAATTTTATTTTATATGGAATTCCATTAATTTGATATTTTAAATCTATATTTCTATTATGCTCTAATTCGTTAGCTATATATTTTATCAGTTCATCTTTATTCATATGTATCACCTATACAATATTAACTTTTTATTTTATTTAAGATAATTATAACATATAAATTAAAATTCTTCCATCTTTCATAGAAAATAAAGTTTTATCACTATTGAAATCATACAGCAATTAATATATAATGTTTATAGAAAGAGAAAAAAGTTCGTAACTTGTATGTTATTCGCTCCAAAAGATAAAATCGTCGCACCAAGCGATGTTAATGATTAAATCAACGCAAGTTGATTTTTTTGTTGCTATTGCAAAGAAAGGGTGTGATGTGGTATGATTAATATCGTAAAAAAGAAAATCAATATGAGTGATGAACTCAAAGCCAAAATTAATTGGTCTTGCAAATTTAATAAGAAGTCCTATCAAATAATTGAGGGCTACTTAAGGATTGTGGAACATACCAATCTAGCGTATGTAGAGCCACATAAAGTAATTATTGGAGATAAGTTATACCTATTCTTCAATGAACAGAAACATTTTTATATAGGGAATTTAAAAAAGAAAATCCCATTGTCTGAATTATCAGAGTACATAGCAAGGCATTAATGAATTGGTGAGTTTATATACTCCCACAATATTGGTTGTTTTTGTCGTATAAATAACTAATATATTCAAAGGTGCCCTTGTTATGTGACACCTTTTTACTTTGGTGCCTTTCAAAAATCCAAGAAAGAAGGGAGATTGATAATTATGGATAATGAAAGAAAAGTCGCAGGAGTTTATATTCGTGTTAGTACCGAAGATCAAGCAAGAGAAGGATTTTCACTTGGAGAACAAGAAGAAAAGTTACTTCAATTATGTAAGTTTAAGGATTTAGAAGTTTATAAGGTCTATAAAGATGCAGGAATATCAGCAAAAGATATGGAACATAGACCACAATTTCAAGAAATGCTTAAAGATATGAAGGAAGGAAAACTTAATTATATTGTTGCATATAAACTAGATAGAATTACTCGATCAGTTCGTGATTTAGAAGAACTAATATCAGTATTAGAACAATATAATTGCTTTCTACTATGTGATAGAGATGATGTTAATACCTCTACTGCTAATGGTAGATTCTTTGTAAGAATGCTTACAGTATTATCCCAATTAGAAATAGAAATCGTATCAGAAAGAACTAAATTTGGACTAAATGGAGCCATTAAATCAGGTCATATTCCAGGACAGCGACCATTTGGTTATAAGAGTGCAGAAGATAAAAGAATGGTTATAGATAATACTACTCGCCCCTATGTAGAAAAGATATTTGATATGTATTTAGAGGGTAAAAGTTTTCAGCAAATTGCTAATTACTTTAAAGAAAACAATATCTATCCAAAGAAAAATTGGAAAGATACAACTATTCAAAAGATTATTGATAATAAAATCTATATGGGAGATTATGAACAATATAAAAGAATTGGTAAACAAGAAAATTTAGAACCTATTGTTTATATGAATGTTGTAGAACCTATTATATCTCGTGCTAAATGGGATGAATGTCAAAGACAAAAAGAAAGAAATCAAAGGACTTATACTAGAGATAGAGTTTATACTTTCTTTCAAAGATTAAAATGTCCTAATTGTAGTCGCATTATGAAATGTAAAGGTTCAGGTGGTACTAAAAGAAAGTATATGTACTATACTTGTGAGCATTGTCACATTAACTTTAACGAAGACCATGTAGAACATTTATTAAGAGATTTTATCTATGATTTACTTGAATATGATATGGCAGTTAAAAAGTTCTTTCTACCTGTTTTAGAAGATAAAACTAATAATATTGATACTACCTCTATTGATAAAGAGATTAGAGATTTAGAAAAGCAAAGAAATAGAATTAAAGATTTGTATATTAAAGGCATTGTTGAAATTGCTGATTTTAAAGAAGATTATAAACTAATTGAAGATAAACTTGCTAACCTTGAAAGTAAAAAACTAGCGTTAGTTAATTTAGAAAACTTTAACTACTCCCCACACGAATTACTCGCACAAAGAGATTTAGAAAAAGAAAAAATGATTAGACTTGATACTTTAAATACTGTTTTAAAAACCAAATGGAATGGTATGGACAAGTTTGAAAAACAAGAATTTATATCAAAATTTATTGATACTATTGAAATAAAGAAAGATAGCAAAGGTAATTTGATATTAGAAAAAATTAATTTTAGAAACGGATTTATAAAACAATTAGTAAAGTTTTATGATGCAGGTATATTTGATGTTGCAGTACCTGTTATGGTTGGTAATGAGGAAAAAACAATTAAAGGTGGCAGAATGAATGAAGAACAATTAGATAAATACTTATCTAAAATGAACGAACATTTTGAAACATCTTTTTATGAAATGTATGAAACAATTGATGAAGAAACTAATGAAGTTATTTTAGAATATCAACCAAAAGGCAATGAAAAAATTATAAGATTTGTAGCAATTTCATCTAAAGAAAAGTTTCCTATTTCAATAGATAATGTTAAAGATAAATATGGAATTATAAGCTACAAAACAAATAAATTATTAGAAAATTAGAAAGGATTTGATTAAATTATGAATATTGATTATAGAAAAGTTGGAGATTATTTATTACCTAATTTAGTGATAGAAAATCAAAATTATGGTGAAATAAATAAGTATGGATTATTAAGATTAAGTTATATTAAGAACTACAAAAAAGGATTATATCAGACACTTTTAATGAAGAATGAACTAACAAACCATCTTCTTTCAGTCGGTAAAGAATGTGAGGAAAGATTAAAAACTTTAATGGATAATTATATTAAAAATGATGAAAAACTATCTGAAAAAAGTAAAGAAAATAATCAAATTGAATGGGTAAAATTGATGAATAATTATAAGAATACTGCTGAAGAAATTATTCTAAAAGAGTTAATTTATGTCTGATGTTGTCATAAGCAAGCAAGGTGGTATTACTCCCACCACTCCAAAAGAAAGGATAAACCTATAATGGCGACAACATCAATTTGGAGTATTAAGAATAATTTAAAGCAGTCTATAAATTATATTATCAATCCTGAAAAAACTCTTAATAAAGATTATGGTAATAAAGAATCATACAGTTATTTAGAAGAACCTATTAAAGATTATAATTTTAAAGAAGAAAAAGTTTGTTATGTCAGTTGCTTAAATTGTGATGAAGATAATCCCTGTGATGATATGGAGCTCACTAAAGAAAGATTTAGAAAGAAAGACGGAGTTCTTGCTTATCATGGTTATCAATCATTTAAAGAAGGAGAAGTTACTCCAGATATTGCTCATGAGATTGGAGTTAAGTTTGCAGAAGAAATCTTTAAAGATTATGAAGTTGTTGTTGCAACACATCAAAATACAAATCACATTCATAACCATTTCATAGTCAACTCTGTTTCTTTTAAAAGTGGTAAGAAATATAATAACAACTTAACTAATATATCAAAGATAAGACACATTTCTGATTCACTATGTTCGGAATACGGACTATCTGTTTTAGATGAAGATAAGTTTTATAAAAGGACTTATACCAAAAGTATTTCAAATGACGAATACTATAAAACTCTTAAAGAAGATTTAGATAATGTTATTAGTTATTCAGTTACTTTAAAACAACTATTTGAAAGAATGAAATCACTAGGTTATAAAGTATATTCACGTAATGGTGTAATAACTATTTATAGAGATGGTGAAGATAAAGTTAGAATAGAAAATGCATTTGGTGAAGAATATTCAAAAGATAGATTAACTGAAAGATTATATTTATCAAGACAAATAGTATTTAGACCTATGCCACAAAAATCTATCTTTGAAGAATATTCTAGGACTAATAAACCCCATAAAGGAATATATGGATTATATTTATACTATTG
>CALVIS010000055.1 GCA_944331805.1 uncultured Bacilli bacterium | reverse complement strand
CCTTCTCTATCTAATAAATCAAATGGAAAATATTTCTCCCACTCATGTTCTTTAATTAATTCAAGATGTTTTTCTGTAGAGTTTCTAGCACCTTCATAAGCAGTATTACACTCAACAACAGTACCATTAACATAATTGATTACATCTTTAACAAACTCTGGTCTTAAATAGTTCTTATTACCTTTCTCTCCAGAATGCATTTTAACAGCTATCTTTCCTTCTAATTTCTTTCCTACTGCCTCATAAGCTTTAATAATGTTTTCAGGAGTTATCTCCTTAATAAAATATACTTTTGATTTTTCCATAATTTCTTCCTCCTTTAATTATTATACATCATTTTTTATATTTTATAATTTATTATACTCTTCATCAGTTACTGGCTCACACCACTCATTTGATGTCTCTTCACCTGGTACTTCAATAGCTAAATGACTGAACCAAGAATCTTTCTTTGCCCCATGCCAATGTTTTACATTAGCAGGAATAGTAATAACCATACCAGGTTTTAAAGATACTGCATCTTTTCCTTCTTCTTGGTACCAACCTTCTCCATCAACACAGATAAGAATTTGGCCACCACCACTTTTAGCTTTATGAATATGCCAATTATTACGGCAAGCTGGTTCAAATGTTACATTTGCAATGAATAGACTTGTTTTATTAGGATCAGTTAAAGGATTTAAATAACTTTTACCTATAAAGTATTTTGCAAAAGCAGTATTTTCTTCTCCTAAACCAAAGTCTCCTCCTTTTTTAATTTCACTCATTATTTATCTTCTCCTTTCTCTGTTATCTTTTTAATTAAATTAATTGTATTTAAACTTCTAGGAAATCCTAGATATGGAACTAAGTTCTTTACTACTTCTATTAATAACTCTTTACTATTACCTGCACCTAAATTAGCCTGGATATGAGAACCAAGTTGAGGAGAGACATCTTGGAAAGATGCTAGTGTTGCAAAAGTAATTAGTTCTCTTTCTTTAATAGTAAGATATTTCCTAGTATAAAAATCCCCGAAACAATAACTTGCTAAATAATCCCAAATAAATTTAAAATCATCACTTTCGTTTTTTCTTAGCATCTCAAGATTATCTTTACCAACTATTTCTCCTTGAACTTCTAAACCTTTAGAATATCTATTATCATTAGTTGTAGTAGAAGCTTCTTCTGTTTTACCTAAGACTTCTTCAGTTATTACAAGGAATGGATAAACTTTACCAAACCCTAGATATGGAACAGTCTGATATACTGCTTCCTTCAATGACTCTTTATCTACATGATTTACCGCTTCACTTAATTTATCTTTAAATATTTCTTTACTATCAGTAGATATTAAAGCAGGTAATAAAGTTAAGTATTTACTTCTCTCATCAAGGTTACTCTTAATATCATTATTTATAAAATTATTAACTATTTTCTCTATTTCCATTACTTATTAGCCTCCTCTATAAATTTATCTATAGCACTACTATCAGTTACTAACTTATCTCCATCAAACTTTAATATTAATTCGTTAGTAACATTAGGAGAATATTTCTTTATATCTTCTACAGTATGACCTAACCAACCACCATTTGTAATTATTGGCATTACTCTCTTATTCTTTAAATCATACTTTTCTAATAATGTATGAACAACAGGTGCAAAGGTATACCACCATACTGGAGTTGCTAAGATAATAGTATCATAGTTATCTAAGTTAATATTGATATCTTCTATTTCTCTTAAATAATTTCTATTAACTTCATCTTGTCCTAAATATACAACTTCATCATAATTAGTAGAATAAGGCTCTTTAGGTTTAATTTCAAAAACATCCGCATCTATTTTTTCTTTAATCATATCAATAATTCTCTTAGTATGGCCAGAATATGAATAATAAACAATTGCCTTTTTCATAAAATACCTTCTTTCTTACAAGATAATTTTACTACTTAGACCTTGCTCCAAGTCAAGAGAAAATTACTTAGTTTCCTCTTCTATCCACTTTAAATAATCATTACTTGGACTGGTTAAAGGAAAAACTGCAAATTCAAATACTTCATAACTATGGATATCTTTAATAACCTTATAAACTTCATTAATTAAAGAATCTTTTGTCTTCATAAAGACTAAATACTCTTTATCACTTTCAAGTTCTCCTTTATAATTCCAATCACTATCGCTAGTTAATACTTGTAAACTTGCAACTAACTTTTCCTTTAAAAGCTTTTCTTTTGTTAAATTAACTTCTTCCTCATTATTAAAAGCTACTTCTATCATTACATATTTCATTTTGTCACTTCCCATATATAAGATTTTATGGAATAAAAAAGATGCTAATCATCTACAATGAGCATCTTTAATATATTCGTTATATTTTTAGGACTTAATAGGAAAGTTATAGAAGTCTTTTATATACATCTATTTAAGACTTCTTACATTTGACAAGAATTTTATTGCATTAAATTCCTTTTGGCAACTAAATCATTAATTCTTTTAGTTTGTTCTTCTATCATATCATAATTATTATTTTGAACTGCAACTTCTACTGCTCCTATTGCTTGCATTATGTCATTATCTATTTGAGTTGAATCTTCTTTTAAAGTTACATTTGCATTTTTTATAGTATCATATGCCTTTTCTATTTTTTTATATATTTCTTTGTTATCTACCACTTGCATAATCAATTCAATTCTTTTAGCCATATCTGCTATTTTATTGTAATTTGTTTTATCTGTATTAGTGATGTTTTTTGAAACATTGTTGGACATTGTATTAATACATATAATGATTATAAATAAGCCTAGTAATATTATTTGAACTATTATGGATAATGTAATGTTATTTACATTTATTAATATAAATAAGGCACTTATAATAAATGTTAACACTGAATATACTGTTACTATTGGAAATCTTGCATATCCTAAGAATTTTTCACTTTCATCACCTGCTATTATTCCTGCACCCCAAAACATTATAATTGATAAATTTAAACCCGCAATATTTATCCATCTGGATATTGTATATTCCTTTATACATAAAAATACTATTACATTTAGTACTGCTAATGATATAATTCCAATTATTCCATATAAAACTTTATTATTTTTCACTAATCTTCCCTCCTTGTTCCACAAATTGGGCAAAATTTAGTTGTTTTCTCTAGTTTTGTTCCACAATTTTTACATACACTCTCTTCTATTTTAGTTCCACAGTTTCCACAAAATTTACTGGTTGCAGGAATTTTGTTACCACAGTTAGGACATTTGATAGTGGTGCTTCCAGATGTAGTTGTTGCAGACTTTGGGGCAAACCTAGATACCCTATTTTGTCCTATATTTTGTTGAGGTTGTTGTTCTTTTACTTGTTCGTTTTGCATTGGAGTAAATAATTGATTGGCTAAGTTATTAAATACTCCTGCTGAGGCTGCTCCTACACCTATTCCGGCTCCCATCGCTGCCATTCCACCAGCTCCTGGATTAGTGGCTACATCTTTTAACAATTCTTTGGCCGTTAATTTTCCCCACATATCTCCTTGAACATTTATCTCTATCTTTCCAGCATGTGCTTTAGCATATGCTTCATTAATTATTTGATAATTTGGATCGTCTTCTGGAATTGATATATCTGATATATAAAAGTTTACTAACCTTATTCCATATTCATCTAATATTTCTGATAAATCAGTTTCAACACTTTGTCCTATTGTCTCTAATTCTGTGTTCATATCCAAAACTGTATATTTGCATTCTTTCATTGTTTTAGCTATTGAAACTTTAATTTTTGACTGGAACGCAGATCTAAATTGTTCTTGAATTTGCTCTTTTGTAAAAAATTCTGTATTTCCTACTAATTTAACAAAGAATTTTTTAGAATCTTTTATTTGAATTGAATAACTTCCTCTTGCTCTTACTCCAACAGCAAATCCATATTCAGCATCTCTCATTTGAATTGGCGTATCTGTTCCCCATAGTATTTCTAATTTGTGGGCTTTATCTATAAAATATATTTTACAGTTAAATGGACTTTCTCCGCCTGTAACCATTTTTCTTAATCCATTAATGAATGGAAAATTCTCTGTATTTAAAGTATGTTTACCAGCGGTAATTGTTCCTACTACTATACCATCTTTTACAAATAGTGCTTCTTCTGATTCCATAACAATTATTTGGGAATTATTATTAAAATCTTCTTTTTCACATTTCCATACTAGTAAATCATCAAGTGGTCGGTCATTTTTTATGACACTATATAGCTCCATACCTTTTTTTTCTTCTTCACTATTTTCCTTATTACCAAATTTAAACATTAGTTTAAACCTCCTTTATTTGTTATTATTTTTCAATATTTTGTTAAAAACGTATTTTGTATAATATATAAAGTACATAGTACTAAATAAAATAAATTTATTATCTATATCTTCCAACTCTAAGACTAGTAAATTCACTAAGGTCATAAGCAAAGTCTAAATCTACTAACCCCTCTGATACAGCTTCTTTTATTTTTCTTTTATTATATTCTTTTACTTGAGTTGTATCTTCTAATATTTTCTTTAACTTTTTATATAATTCTTCATCAGTTTGAATTTTACCTTCTTTTATTCTTTGTCTAGCCATTTCTAGAGCCATATTGGAAGCAGAAATTATATTTTCTTTAGACTCATCTGGTAATAGTTCCGACTTTCTTTCTTCTAAAGATTTGTTTTTCCATAAATTTGTTTGTTCTTCTATTAATTCATTTACTTTATCTTCTATTCCAGCGGCTATATAATCTTCAATACTTTCCTTATATACATAATTTAATTGTTTTTCTAGTTGGCTTTGCATTGCAATTTTTTCTTCTCCACTTACTCCTTTTGTTGCCTCTATAGTTACTTTCTCAACCAATTCAGACATTTTTTCATTTACTTTTTCTTTGTCTATAGTTTTTTGAACAATGTTAGACTCGCTTGCTTCTAATAACTTATTAAGTTCCTCTAATTCAGTATTTATATCTTCCAAAATATTCACCTCCTAATTTAAGCGTCCCTTTACAATTTTTAATGTTTCTAATTTCTGTAATAATCTATCGGCTTCTTGGTTTGCCACTGCTCTTACATTTTCGTCTTTAGAGTCAACTGCTAAATCACAGAATTTATTATATTTATTCCAGATTTCTTTACCTGCTGGACCAAAGTTTCGCTCAAATTCGTTGATAATAATTCCTGGTTGATTTTCAAAGTAGGCTTTATATAAATTGCCTTTGCCAACAATCCTTTCAAGTTGTTCTGCTCTTTTAGCATTAGATGAATAATCCACATTATCTTCATTATATTCATCTTGCATTGCTCTTTTCGTGTAAAACTCTGTGATTCCTTCATTTACTTGGGTATATTCTCCTGCTATTGAAATACCTCTTCTAGTGATAACGGTGTCTGCATCCAAATATACATCATTAGCTGACTTTTGATGGATATCCTCATGGATTGTAATATGTTTTATTTCATTAGCACTTTTCCCTTCTACCACAATAAAACTTTGCTTCCCGTTATTAAATCCAACTATGTTTTTAGAATATTCATACTTTGACATACTATTATAGGTTTCAGCAGCTTCTTGATAGCCCATATTTGTAACAGTATCAGATAATGGCATTTTTAATTTTTGTTTAAATCTTTTTTTATCGCTTAAATAGTCCATAACATTTTCATCTTCAAAAAAGCGATTTACTGTTTCTTGGGTATCTTTTAAATTCTCGTTACTGTCATTTATTTTTCTTGCAAGCTTTCTAGCATCTCTTTCTTCTTTACTTAAAAATATTTCATCAAAAATACCGTCATTTATTACTTGAGAATTATCTACCTTAACTTCATCTTTTGAGGTGATATCATTATCTGAATCCCATTTTACTCTTGTATCACGGGCATCCTTTTCTCTAATTCTTTCTCCATAATCCCATCGAGTTGGTTTTTTATTCAAATCTATATCGGCATCTTCTGGTCTTGGAGCAGTATCAGTCATTTCAGATAGTTTTTTTCTAAAATCCTCTTCAGGTGTAAGAATCTCATCTTTTTGTTCTTCGACATTAATTGGCATATCTTCAGGATTTTCTTTTTTCTTTCCATTAAAGAAGTCTTTAATCTTATCTTTGAAAGTCTTTTTAGTATTTGCCTGGTTTGAATCTTTTATATCTACACTATTTTTACTTATATTGTCATTATTGCTAAAACCTGTTACAAAAATTGAAGTGTCTGATATTTCTTTTGAATCAACACTAGTATTATTGACATCGCCTGCCACTTCTTCTTTAAAAAGTCGATTTTCACTAGAATTTATTTCCCGAATCCTTTCTATACCAGGATTTGTATCCGTTTCTTTAGTAGTATCTGAAAATATATCAAGGCCTTCATCTTCATTCATATTCGTTTCTTCATCAATTTCAGAAGGGGTATCCTGAGTCTCTTCTTCTTTCATATCTGTTGCTTCTTCTGTTTCAGAAGGGGTATCCTGAGTCTCTTCTTCTTTCATATCTGTTGCTTCTTCTGTTTC
>CALVIS010000054.1 GCA_944331805.1 uncultured Bacilli bacterium | reverse complement strand
GTTTAAAACCCATTTGTTTAATATTAAAAGTTAAATCTTTATAATTAATAGTCCAAGTACTAGGAATCTTTCTTAAGTTTTCCCAGTGTCCTCCTCCTTTATTAGAACGATAATATACTGCATCTATTTTACCTTTATATTTTTCTTGCAAATTACTATTATCCCAAATAACAGTAGGATCAGGTCTAAGTAGAATATATTTACCCCAGCGTTCCAACTTTTGTCCATTTGAAGCATCTAGCAGTTCATAATCTTTAAAATTATTAGGTGTTAACATTTAATCACATCCTCATATCAATTATACAGTATTATTTATTAATTTTCTCTAAAACTTTTAATTTACCCTGAAACAAGTATTCAGCTTTACATAAATCTTCTTCACTAAACACAGGATTCCAATACTTAGAAGATTCTTCATACATTTCTTTAGCAGTTAATTCATCATCTGGGATAAAACTATCGCTTGACTTAAATAAATTACCTGTTACTGAAACTCTATATAATTTTAATTTTCTTCTACCATTTAATTGTCCTTCCCAAAAATTTAGACTTTCCTTATCTGCTAACCAAATAGAGTGTAATCTACTAGGCAAGTTAGGATTGTTTTCTAATCTATATTTTTCTAACATTAATTCTCTATTATACATATCAGCTTTTGTTATAATGTCACTAGAAGCTTTTAATAGATTTGTAATAGTATTTAAATCAACATTTTCTATACCAATATCATCTAGATATTCATCTATAATTTTTTCTAAAGAAAATATGCCATTTTCACATTTAACAGCAGTACTAAATTGATCAACAATACTACCACAATAAGAATTAAAATTATTATCTACTACAAATTCATTCCCTACTTGCCATATATCATCATAAAGTCCTAGTCTATGATAATGATACATGCTCTTTTCTTTTACTTCCATAGTATCCCCCTCTTTTTGGCTATATTGTACTACATATGAGAGAATTTAGCAAAGAAAAATAGCATTACATTATTTAAATAATGCTATCTTCAAACCTTCTTCCATATTTATTTTAGTAGGCACAATATATTTAGCATCAATTTTATGAGATATTAAATTAGTTATAACTTTCATCGCTCTTGAGCCATCAAACCATAATGGATTGTCACTGTTTTCTCTTATTTTATCAAGTGATGTAACTAAAGCATCTTTATCATAAGTATCACTCATATCTCTTGTTAGCATATATTTTTGGTTTTCATCTTTATATAAGGTGTTAGCAAGTAAATCATATCTTGCATTATTATACCAATATAGATGATCTCCACCTGCTAATATTAAAACATCTGCTTTAATCTCTAATTTTCCAATTAAGTTATCTACATAACTATACACTTCATAAAAAGTACAGGTTGGAATATCATCTTTTAAACTATTAAATTTGCTTGTAATATCAACAACACCAAAGTCATAATACTTTTTATCAATAACATTTCCATTATTAACAAAGATTAGCTCAATTGAACCTCCTCCACCAATAAATATACAAATATTACCATTATATTTTATATTATTATAGCATCCTAAAGCAGTATACATAGCTTCATCTTCTTGAGATACTACTTCAATTTCTAGGTTAAATTTTTCTTTTAATACTTTATTAATTTCGTCTAATTCTTCTTTAGTTATATTTCTAAAGATACTACAACCATAAATATGAATATTTTTAGTATATTCTAAAGCATTTTTAATAACATCATATAATTTATCTAAATCAGAAAATGATATTCTATTTTCTTTTTTATAATTTTTCTTAAACTCTATAGTTATATTATTTTCTTTAACTAAATTACTATTTTCATAAATATGTGTTTTAGTATTATTACTTCCTATTTCAATTATTGCAATTTTCTTATCCATGTTTACCTCCATTAATATAAGTATACTATACTTTTTTCTTTATATATAGGCATACTTTATCAAGTAGAATGATATTTACATTTTCTAATTTTTTTTAAATCCCAATTTTTTCATATCTTCTTCTATTTCTTGACATACCCCATCATAATTAATTACTTTTTTAAATTGTTCTATTTCTCTTTGTAATAATTCTATTCCCAACTGAGAATACATTTCTGTACTTCTTCCATAACTCTTCTCAATCATTGGTAAAATTATAGGTGATACGTATTTATCTTTTTTAATATTTTCAGGATTATAATGCTCATCTGATTTAATAAACTCTATTATAGAATTTTTATTATTTATGTGTCTAATTATAGGATGTTCCATTAACCAATATAGATTCTTATCATAAACAAAACCAGAGGAAGTATCATAAATAAGATGCTTCCCATCTTTTGTAACTCTCTCTACAATACAATGATCAGCATACGATGGATCCGTTCTATTAACAAGTTGTGGATTTAGTCTTAAACTATCTATTGAAGCATATACAAGCTGAACATCCCCTTCTTCTTCTAAAAATGCTCTAGACATTAAAAGTGCTCTATCATAACAATATCCATTAGACATACAATCAGATAATAATATTATTGAAGCAGGAATTCCACCATAATAAATAGTTCTTAATTTTTCTATTAAAATATCATCGTAAGGTGCAATATAACCCTTTTTTAATCCCCATATCAATAACTGCTTCGATTTATAATTATATAAATTCCATTTCATAATTTGTAATTTTGTAACCACTAAAACTCCTCCTTCTTTAAATTGATTTATATGATATTAAAGTATTTTCTAATCATCAAGCATCTTACTTTTTGTGCCTAAACATTTTTTGTTTTATAGTTAAAACTTTTTTTCTATCTATTTCGTAATCATCATTTAAATCAATTACCTCATCTAAATATGGTATATCTTTTATAGGACAACTTTTATCAATCAGTATATTTGCAATTCCTCTCAAATTCTCTAATGTATTAATATTATCTGATAAAATATGATATTGTTTTCTCGTTATTCTTTGCAATAGTTCTCCATACATTGTTAGATAAAAAGATAAAATCATAGATACTTTATCTATATCTTCTTTTGTAGAAACTTTAGACTTTCTATAATCAATCAAGAACTCTTTAAATAATATAGAGAAAAATGGTGAAGAATATTCTTTATAAGTACAACTATCTATATCACAAAATACAACATTACCTCTGTCATCAACTAATATATTTTCAAAACTTAAATCTTGCCAAACAATCCCATTACTATGAATATTTCTTAATATTCTACTCGCTTTTTCTACATAGTTAAATATTTCATTGCAATTAAAATATCTTCTCAAAAATTTATCTGATAACGGCACAGAATTTGCAAAATATTTCATAGTATAACCTTTTAAATTACCATTCTCCACAATCAAATGTTTAGGAAATAAAACATTATCAATTTTTATCCCATCCATATCAAGAAATTTTTTATATAAATCTATTTTTTCATTAGGATAAAGACCATCTAAAAATTTATAACATAAATCTCCATCAGTATAAATCGTACTTTTCGTTCCTTGACTTTGTATTTTTTGTAGAATAGATAAATCTATTTCTTTCAATTTTATCTCTTCCATATTAGTTTTTCTCCCCTTTAAATTGTTGTATATAATACCACAAAAATAATTATATGTAAATATATACAACTTTTTCTGTGATAATAAAAGGAATATATTATCAAAATAAAAACGAACCTAATGGTCCGAATAACAATCAATATGGTGCCTGTATCCGGACTTGAACCGGAACTCTATTACTAGAAGTAGATTTTGAGTCTACCGCGTCTACCAATTCCGCCATACAGGCATAAATAGATTATAGCATAATTTTCTATAATCTGTATATATTAATTTTCTTCTTTATATTTAGATTGATATAAATCTACATCTTCTTCTGCTTCTTTCTCCTCTTCTTCTAGGAACTCTCTCATATCAGGTAGTTCATCTATAGAAGAAAGTCCAAAGTAATCTAAAAATTCACTAGTTGTCTCATAAAGAATAGGTCTACCTGGCATATTACTTCTACCACCTTCTTTAATAAGTCCTTTAGCAACTAGTTTTCTTATAATATGATTATTAGATATTCCCCTTAATTCATCTACTTTTACTCTTGTAATAGGTTGATTATAAGCGATAATTGCAAGAGTCTCTAAAGCTGCTTGACTTAAGGTATTATTATCTTCTGTAGTTAATAATTTTTGATAATAGATATTATGTTCTTTCTTAGTAGTTAGTTTTAATTTATCCCCTAGAAAATCTATTCTAATACCTCTATCACTACTCTGATAATCATTTTGTAACTCTTTTATCAACTCTTTAGTCTCATCTTTAGATATCTCTAATATTTTACTGATTTCATCAAGGTCAAGACCATCATCACCTACGACAAATAATAATCCTTCTATAACTGCTTTTAAATTCATTATGATACCCCCTCTACGATAATATCACTAAATAATTCTTCTTGTTTAATTAATAATTCTTTATTTCTAGCCATATCAAGTATTGCAAGAAATGTTGCCACTATATATTCTTTAGTTGATACAGGGAAAAGTTTAAAGAAACTTACCCTTTTTTCTTTCTTCAAGATACTTTTTATTTCTAGCTTTCTACTTGATACTGTTATTTCTTTCATAGTTACTTTAGTAGAAAGTGGTTTCTCTTCACTTTTTCTTACTAAAAACTTTTTAAAGGCATCTACTAATAAATCAAGAGAACCTTCTCCTGTTATTACAGTATTTTCTTCAATATAATTATTAATATTTTCTGGTAATTTAGTATGGATTTCTTGTCTTTTACTTTCATTTTCTTTTAATGTTTTAGTTATCTCTTTATAGGCTTGATATTCTAAAAGTCTTGCAACCAACTCAACTCGCGGATCTTCCTCTTCACTTTCCTCTTCATCAACTTTTGGTCTTGGAAGTAACATTCTTGCTTTTATCAATGTAAGTTCACTTGCCATTACGAGGTAAGCGGATGCTATATCTAAGTTTTGTTCTTTCATCTTATGAATATAATCTAAATACTGTCTTGTAATACTTTCTATTTCTATATCAAAGATATCCATCTTATTTTCTTTTATCAAGTGAAGGAGCAAATCAAGTGGTCCTTCAAATACTTCTAATTTTAAATCCATAACTTGCTCCTTACCTTTCTATAGGTATTATAACAAGTATAAAGACTTTTTTCAAATTATTTACATCAATTCAGATGTCGACATTTTGTCGACATCTGATTACAAAGAAATATTTTCTCTATAAATTTTGAGTTTTTGCGAAAAAAAATTTAATTGATAGCAAATGATATTTATAGAGGAGTTGATAAATTATGAATAACAAATTAGCTTTGTCCCTCGCAAAAGAGATAAGAAGGACTTGGGAGGAAGGTAAGTGGTACTTTAGTGTTGTTGATGTCGTCTTTGCCCTAACCGATTCTAAAGATCCAAAACAGTATATAAACAAACTTAGAAAAAGAGATGAAATATTAAATAAAGGGTGGGTACAAATTGTACACCCCCTTAAACTTGATACTAATGGCGGAAAGCAATCAATAAATTGTGCAGACACAGAAGGCATTTTAAGGATAATTCAGTCTATTCCATCTAAAAAAGCAGAACCTTTCAAAAGATGGCTTGCTAAAGTTGGTAGTGAAAGAATTGAAGAGATTCAAAATCCTGAACTTGCGATGGATAGAATGAAAGAACTTTACGAAAAGAAAGGTTATTCTAAATCTTGGATAAACATGAGGGAAAGAAAGCACTACTAGACATAACTTAACTGATGAGTGGAAAGAACGAGGTATTAGTAAAGGTATAGAATATGCAATCTTAACAAATGAAATATATAAGAGTGGTTTTGGTGTTACTGCTAAAGAATATAAAGATATTAAAGGATTACATGAAAGCGAGAATCTAAGAGACTCTATGACTAATATAGAACTTGCCTTAACTAATTTAGGAGAAGCGACAGCAGTAGAGTTCCATAAGAAAAATGATAGTAAGGGTTTAAAAGAGTTAAAAAATGATATGAGTGAAGCAGGTACTGTAATAAATAGTGCTAAAAAAGAAATAGAAAGAAAATTAGAAAGGCCTATTATTACTAGCGATAACTATATAGAATTAACAGAAGATAATAACTTAAAATTACCTAATTGATAAAGATTAAAAATAATTATATAATAGTTTTAATGTTAGAGGTGTTTATGAAGAGATTTACAATGAAAGATGAAGAGTTTATTTGTGAAAACTGCGATAAGAAAGTATTACCTTTAAAATATACGGCAAGAGATCATTGTCCTTATTGTCTATACTCAAAACATGTTGATATTATGCCAGGAGATAGATTAAATGAATGTAAAGGATTATTAAAGCCTATAGGTATTGAGAAATTTAAAGACACTTATAAAATCATTTATAAGTGTGAGAAATGTAAAGAAATGCATAAAAACATTATGGCTAATGATGATGATATGGATATGATAATTGAGATAAGCAAGATGCAATAATTTTGACAAAAATAATTTTGACAAAAATTAATATTTATGATACTATGAATATGTAAAGAAAATTTACATATAAATAAAAAAGGGAAT
>CALVIS010000053.1 GCA_944331805.1 uncultured Bacilli bacterium | reverse complement strand
CTACCAAAACTTTCTAAGTGAGCAGTTCCAATTCTTGTTAAGATACCATATTTAGGATGAACTAAATTACATAAATCTTTAATCTCTCCTCTAACATAAGCACCCATTTCAGCGATAAATACTTCTGTAAATTTATCTAAGTGATTATTAATAGTAATGATTAATCCATAAGGAGTATTTAAATTACGAGGTGTTGGAAGAGTTGCATATTTAATATTTAATATATCTGCTAGAATATTCTTACTACTTGTCTTACCATAACTACCTGTTACACCGATAACTTTTAAGTTAGGCATATTTTTTAACTTCTTAACAGCCATACTCTTGAAATGATGATATACATATTTTTCTAAAGTATATTTGTTAATAAAGTTAGCAAGTAAGATTACAAATGTATTTAGATAGGCAAAAAGTATAAAGATAAAGATTAAGAAATGACTAATTAATAGATTATCTCTATATATAATAATAAATACTATTGGTATTAAATGTAGTGTTGTTGTAGTTGCGATTAATCTTTTTACTCTTGCAGTTATTACTAAAGGTTTCTTTACTTGTTCATTCTTTAAATCTGTTCTAAATTTGATAGCATAAACTATATATAGTATAATTGCTATTATATTTAAGACTATACTTATAGTATCATCATTAACTAAGAAGACATTAGCGGCTGCTACTATAAGTACTGCTAATAGTTCTAGTGAAAAGAAATTAGAACTATTATTAACAACCCATTTAACATAACGGTTGTTTTCATTATATAAGTTTTGTTGTAACATATGTAAACTTTTTTTAGATTTGATAATTATTGCTATCGTAGCAACTAAAATTAAAAGTATTTCAATCATATTATCCCTCCATGAAATTATTTATAATATTTATTACCTGGTTTAAATTCTCAAGATAAGCATAATGCGTTCCAGGTAGAACAATTAAGGCTCCATCAGTAAGTAATTCTTCTAAAAGTTTTGCTTCTTCAAGTGGAGCTGCTTCATCCATTTCTCCCCATACTAGAAGAGTTGGAGCAGTTATCTTTTTAGCATAATCAGATAAATCCTCATTAACTGTTTTAACTAAGATTTCTCTCATTCTTGGACTTGCATTTTTATAGTCTTCAGAGCCTATATAGTTTTTAGCAATCTCTGCAATTTTACCCATACCTGGTAATGTTTTTGCTTTCTTTAACATTTTCTCTTTTAGAGTTAGTCCTTTTTTAGTTCTAACACAAGGGGCCCCAAATAATACTACTCTATCAACTTCATATTTTGAAGCATAAACTATAGCAACTCTACCTCCAAAAGAGTGTCCTATTAATGTAGGTTTCTTAATCTTTAACTTTTTCACTAACTCATGGACTAGTTCAGCATAATCAGATACTGTCCAAACTTCATCAGGTTCAGCACTTTTTCCGTATCCTGGAAAGTCTAATATTGTAATATGATATTTACAAGATAGCGGATTACCAAGGGGTTCCATCATCTCAATATTTTGACCCCATCCATGTAGTAAAATAATATCCTTACCTTTAGCATTACCATATTGTATGTAATTTACTTTATCTAGGTTAACCTTTTCCATACTTCCTCCTATTAGAAGTATATCACAAAAAGAAAAAAGAGTCTTTATATTTTAACTCTTTTTTATTTATTTTGACTTTGATTTAACCATATCTTTTAAAAAGCTATGTACTTCTTTGGCAGTAAGTTCTCTATCTTTTTCTTCACTTACACTACTAAACATATCATCATGATAATATAATCCTAAAAAAGGAGCATCTTTATCTAAATAGTTTTCTTCATAATAGTTTAATTGAGCATCGCTTAAATTTTCTGGAATTGTACAAATAATACTGTCATATACTTCATTATTAACTGTTTCTAGATAAATTATCATGTCTAAATATTTAGTAATTAATCCAGCATTAACCCATATTTTTATAAAGTCTCCTTTTACTTCTTCATTTTGTAATGGTTCTAAAAACTCTTCAAATAATTCATAGACAAGTTCATTATGTCCTGTTCTTTCATCCTCATTGCTATAAATGTTACCATCTTTATCAACTGCAACTACTCTTTGCATTATAAAACCTTCTTTCTTATTAATGATATCATAGAAAAAGAAAAAAGAGTCTTATTTCAACTCTTCTTTACAGTCTTTTTGTTTTTTGATAATATGCTCCTTCAAAATGCATACCATTTTTATCTTCTGGTCCTTTACCATGATTATAAATACTATTAGAATAATAATTTGGATTAGTTCTAGTATTATCAGTATTTATAATATAAGTTTCATATTCCTCTGGAGAAAGTTGATAAAGTAATGCGTTATCCATATTAATTCTAAAATCGTCTTCTTTTATTTTTTCAACTGCCCCTGTTTGTTCCCAAAATTTTTCAGTAGCAAAATCAGGATATCTATCATAAAACCAATCTTTTCCAGCATGAGCACCTATATAAATGTAAATATCTTCTTTTTTACTATTATACATGCTTTGTAAGGCTTCTACAGTTCTAATTGGTAAATAATTATTAATCATTACAGCACCGCAATGAGCAGTTGCAGTAATACCATTTTTTAAATCACTTGCTATAAGAAGTGGACAATCAGCAACTGGGAAACCAGCTACTACTCCTGGGATTTTATCAGTTGTAATTAAAATATCAGCTTCGATATCTAAATCCCAACCATCTTCATAAGCTTCTACCATTTCTCTTGTAAGCTCTACTGCTTTACCTTCACCATTTTGACTAGGCATATAGAATTTATATGGGTCAAAAGTATAGTTATTATCTGCGGCAGCCTTTTTACGACGTTCTAAAAAGATTGCTTTTCTATCATCAAAAGACAAACCCTTTTCATAAAAACAAGGTCTAGTAGTCATAGTACCATACTTATTACCAGTATTTAAGATACGTAAATCTTTAACACTAGCAGAACCTTTTTTATAAATATCATAATGTCCTATTCTCAAAACATTCTCTCTAAAATTTAAATTTTCCATTCTTTATTCCCCCTTCATTGAATGTAGCCATATTATATCACTTTTTTGTTACTTTGTCAAATTTTATACTAACAAAAATGATATATGTATTCATTTTACATATATCATTATTATTTTTGATTAATATAGAGAACTTAATTTATTTTCTTTTTGAAATTTCATCAGTAACTTCATTAGCTTCTTGTAATGAATTAGCTACTAAAGTTTGTACTCCATATGGCATTTGTCCTAATCTATTAATTTTTTGTAGGCTTTCTTTTTCCTTCTTATTTTGTGAAGCATAACTCTCATATTCTTCTACCATCATTGAAGGACTTTCAAAGGCACCTTCTAATATAGCACCATGCCCAAATTCATTTTTAGCTTCTCTTAATAATCTTTTTGTCCAGTATTCATCACCCATACCTAATGAACTATCATAATTTTCCTTAAAGTTAAAATATGTAGCAATATCTTTATCAGGCATTATTTGTTCTTTTTCTTTACTAGATAAAAGTGGTAAATCTTCAACTGTTAGGTCTCTAACAGGTACTTGTTCCATATCTTTAATAGATGTAAATACATCCATAATATTATCAGTCTTCTTATTTGTTTCAAGATATGGACTAGCTAAATCAAGAGATACGTTACCTCCATTAAGTTCTACAGAACATACTGAAGATGTCAAACCGCTATACATAATAGTGAAAGCATCCTCTTTACTAGTGTAAATTGGTCTAAAACCAATTCTTGATAATGTGATCATATCATTATTATATTTTTGTTCATTCAATTCTAAATTTTCCATTATTATTCCCCCTTCATTGAATGTAGCTGTATTATACCACTTCTTTCTTACTTTGTGAACTAAAATAAACTTAACTGATTAGAATCAGGTAATTCGTTAAGGATACCCATCTCAGTCATTTTATCTGTTAGGGTTTTTGATACTTTACCACGTTTTTGTAAATCTTCTTTACTTAGGAAAGGTCCGTTCTCACGAGCTTCCACTATAGTCTTTGCAACTGTTAAACCTAGGCCATCGATAGTTTTAAATGGTGGTATTAAAGTATTTTCATGTTCGGTATCAACAACAAATCTTGTCGCATCACTTTTCTCTAAAGAAATAGGTGCGAATTTAATACCACGTGCTGTCGCTTCTAGGGCAACATGAAGGGAATCTATAATGTTAGACTCTTTATTAGTAACTTCAAAGCCTTTAGCCATTAAGTCTTCATATCTCGTTTTAATAGCATTATAACCTTTTATCATAGTTTCTATATCATAATCATCTACTCTAATTGAGAAGAAGGCTGCATAGTAGAATAGTGGTTTATAAACTTTAAACCAAGCGATTCTAATAGCACTCATAACATAGGCACAAGCATGGGCTTTTGGGAACATGTATTTTATTTTATGACATGACTCGATATACCATTCTGGAACGTTAGCAGCTTTCATTTCTTCGACCATACCCTTCCATGTTTCAGGGTCTTTAGTCGCTTTACCTTTTCTAACATGCTCCATTATTTTAAAGGCTCTAATAGGTTTCATGCCCCAGTTCATTAGGTTAACCATGATATCATCACGACAACCTATAACGTCTTTAAAAGGAACAATATTATTTCTAATTAATTCACTAGCATTACCTGCCCAAACATCAGTACCGTGTGATAGTCCTGATATTTTAACAAGCTCAGCGAAAGTACTTGGTTTTGTCTCAACTAACATTTGAATAACAAAACGAGTTCCAAGTTCAGGTAATCCTAGGGTTCCTGTAGGACAAAGAATCTCTTCTTCTGTTACTCCTAAGGCTTTAGGACTAGAAAGAATTGAGAATATCTTTTTATCATCCATTGGTAGTGTTGTAATATCTATACCTGATAGATCTTGTAACATTCTAAGGACTGTAGGATCATCGTGACCTAGTATATCTAGTTTTAAAACGTCTTGATCGATGGCATGGTAATCAAAGTGAGTTGTTCGCCAAAGTGATGTATTATCATCTGCAGGATACTGGAATGGTGTAAAATCAAAGACATCCATGTATCCTGGTATTACAACGATACCTCCAGGATGTTGCCCTGTTGTTCTTTTAACACCTGTACACCCTTTTGCAAGACGTTCAATCTCTGTACTTCTTTTACCAACAATACCATGTTCTTCAAAATAACCTCTAACATAACCGTAAGCTGTTTTTTCTGCTACTGTACCTATTGTTCCTGCTCTATATACATTATCAACTCCGAATAGTACTTTAGTATATTCATGAGCTTTCCATTGATATTCTCCTGAGAAGTTAAGGTCGATATCGGGAACTTTATCGGCATTGAAACCTAAGAAGGTTGCAAATGGCATGTCTTGTCCTTCTTTACCTAGAGGTTGTCCACACTTAGGGCAAGTCTTATCTGGTAAGTCATAACCTGATGGATAATCTTTTCCATAAGGAACTCCTTCATCATTAATAAATTCTGAGTACTTACAGTCTTTATTACGACATAGATAGTGTGCTGGTAATGGATTTACTTCAGTTATTCCCATCATGGTAGCGACGAATGATGAACCAACAGAACCACGGGAACCAACGATATAACCATCATCATTAGAATGTTTAACTAACTTTTGAGCGATTAGGTAAATAACATCAAATCCTCCACCTATTACACCACCTAAGTTCTTTTTAAGAGTTTTCTCTAAATCTTCATCTGTTATATCAGGATCAGTTATTTTAAGATTTTCTTTTATTACTGTCTTTACTTCATCAAAGCCTTTTAAAAGAGTACTATGTAAGTTAGCGAATAACTTCTTCTTAAACTCATCTTCACTTAGATTAGGCTCTTCTCTTTTTAACTTAGCTTCTACCGCTTTAAAAACTCCATCTCCATATAACTCTGTACTAATTCTTTCTTCAATATTATAAGGAAGTGGTTCTCCATACATATCACTTGCTTTTGTAAAGACTAAGTCAGTAACTGTTTCTACACTTTTATCAATTTTAGGAGAGAAAGGTATTCCCCCTGTTTCAATAATAACTTCTATAATCTCAGTCATATCAGCGATTTTATTAGGATTATCTATAACAATTAGTTTTCTTGTTTCTTCATCCAAGAACGAGAAATCTTCTAACATCTCTGTTGTAGTTCTAAAGTGATTAGATGGAATATTTTTAATACCCCCTCTTGCTAGAGGATGACGTCCTCCTCCTGGTACTTTTTGATTAACAATGATTTCTCTATATATTTTATCTTCTCTTGTTAGGTGGTGAACATCTCCTGTTGCAACAATCAATTTGCCAGCTTCTATTGTTGTATTAATAATTTTATTGATATTACTAATTACTTCTCCTTCATTAGCAAAGTCACCTGTTTCTACTAAGTGAGAATAACACTCAGGTGGTTGTACTTCTACATAGTCATAGAATCTAATGATATTAGATAGTTCTTCTTCACTCTTACTTGATGCTTGTTTAAAGACTTCACTTTCATAACAACCACTACCAATTAAAAGTCCTTCTCTATATTCATTAATAACACTTCTTGGTATTCTTGGTGTTTTATATAGATATGTTGTATTGGCAAAAGAGACTATTTTAAATAGATTCTTTAGTCCTTTCTTATTTAAAGCGATGATATTGATATGATTAGTATTACCATATTTATACATCTCTTTAGAATCTACTATATTTGAAAGTTGTTCCATTGTCTCTATATTTCTACTATCTAGTTTCTCTAACATTTTATATAGGACTAATGCTGTACCTTCAGCATCATAATCTCCTCTATGATGGCTCTCTTCATCCCAAGGAACATTATATCTTTTAACTAGTGCAGATAGACCATGACGAGCATAATTATTATCTAGGGTCCTTGATAATTCTAAGGTATCGATAACAGGATTCTTAAACTCACCTAGATTATATTTTTTATAAGCCATCTCTAAGAATGAAACATCGAACTTAGCATTATGGGCAACCATAGGTAAGTCACCAAACCA
>CALVIS010000052.1 GCA_944331805.1 uncultured Bacilli bacterium | reverse complement strand
TAATAGAAAAGATAATACCTACAACTATAGTAGGAATAGATTTAGGAATAAAAGATTTAGTAGTAACAAGTGATGGTGTTAAATATAGTAATGATAATATATTAATGAAATATGAAAAGAGATTAAAAAGATTACAAAGAGAATTATCAAGAAGAGAAAAAGGTAGTAAGAATTATTTAAAGACAAAGGAGAAGATAGCAAGGTTATATGCTAAGATAAAGAATTATAGAAAACATTATTTAAATGACATTGCTAATGAGATAGTAGATGACCATGATATTATAGTAACAGAGAGTCTGTTAGTAAAAGATATGTTTAAAGATAAGAAAAAAGCATTTAATAAAAGTCTATCAGATGCGTGTGTTAGTACATTACGTTCTTTAATAGAGTGGAAATGTAAAATAAAAGGCAAGTATTATTATAAGATAAATACCTATTATCCAAGTAGTCAGATATGTAGTCATTGCGGCTATAAGAATAGTAAGTTAAAAGATTTAAGTATAAGAGAATATGATTGCCCAAAATGCGAAGTACATAATGATAGAGATATAAATGCGAGTTTAAACATATTATTTGAAGGATTAAAGTTACACTATAATTTAGCTAGTGTAGTTTAGATAATGTTTTAGATAAAATAATAATTTAATAAAAAATAAATGAGTACGGTAGCGACTATCGGAATTTAAGCCTATGGAGAATAGGGGTTACTCTATCTATGAAATAGGAATCCTTGGAGGCAACGACAAGGGCGAAATAAAATTTATTTTATTTCTTATGTTCTAATTGCATTCTCTATTATAGTATTACCACTAGTACTTTCTAATTCTAACTGTTCTAATATTATATTTTTAAGCATTATTAAACCAATTTTTGATTGTATTTTAAGTTTATATGGTAATAATGGTATAAACATTTCAGAATTTGTTTTAATATTTATCTTTTTAGGATTTTTCTGTGTCCTTTCAGCACCATAAGATGTTCTAATTCTTATTTTATTATTATCCCCAAATATATCTTGATAAATATTTAAAGAACTATTACTTGCTTCTATTATAACTTCCTCCATACACCACTTACTCCTCCCTGACTTAATACTCTACAGATAGAAAAACTATTGCAATCTTGCAATAGTCTAATTATATGCTTTACTTTCTTAAACCTAGTTTCTTAACTACTTCACGATATTTTGCAACATCTTTCTTAGCTAAATAATTAAGCATATTTCTTCTTTGTCCAACTTTCATTAAAAGACCACGACGTGAATGATGATCATGAATATGAGTCTTTAAATGTTCTGTTAAATTTTCAATTTCTTTAGTTAAAATTGCTATTTGAACAGGAGCAGAACCAGTATCATGTTCATTAACACCATAATCTTTAATGATTTGTTGTTTCTCTTCTTTTGTTAAAGCCATATTAACCTTCCTTTCTTAATATATTAGCCATATTCTTGGTAATTGGTGTAAGGAAGAACTCCAACTACTAGGAATAGGTATGCACATAATATACCATAAATCTCTCAATCTGTCTATTATTTTCAAAAAAATTATGATAAAATGTCTATGGTGATAATATGGCAAGTGCAATTATACATATAGCAGTCGCTAAAGAAATTAATAAAGATTTACATATGAATGAAAAAGAACTATTCTTAGGAACAATCGCTCCTGATATTAGTAAACAAATTGGTGAGTCAAAGGTGAAATCTCACTTTTTACCTAACGAAAATACTGATTTACCTAATCTTGAGAAGTTCTTAAATAAATATAAAGATAATCTAAATATTCCTTTTATTATGGGATACTATATACATTTATTTACTGATTATCTTTGGTTTAAACACTTTATGCCTGAAATAACTAATGTAATGATTATATAAAATTATTAAACGGACATAAAATAAATTGTAGTGAAGAAGAAATTACGAAAATAATATATAATGATTATAGTAACTTAAATATCTTACTAATTGAAGAGTATAACTTAGACTTATCTTTATTCTATGCAGATATAAATATTCCTAATATTAAGTTTGATGAAGTACCTCTTGATAAATTACAAATCATTGTAGATAAAATGGGAACAATTATTGAAAATAGTAAAAATGGATATACATATTCTTTTAATATTGATAATGTTAAACAATTTATAGAACTATGTACTAAAATAATAAGTACTGATATAAAAACGAGACTTAATTAGTCTCGTTTAGCATTTTAAAACATTTTAATTTATCATCAATATTCTGATATATTGCTATTACTTTATTATCTTTAATAAATAACACTTTATCTTTAATATTATAATTATTATTAATACCTGCCCCATTAACTACTTTCTTATAGTCTTTATCATCTATTTCTTTTGTTTCAATATCTAAAGCATTACTAATAGTAATTAAAGAGCTTTTTATACTTACATCATCTAAATTAACTGCATCACTTAATTTAAACTTACCTTGTCTAGTTCTTAGTAAACTACTCATAGTACAAGGTATATCTAAATAATCTCCCATATCTTTAATTAAACTTCTAATATAAGTACCTTTAGATACAACACATCTAAACTTAAAAGAATCTTCTTTATAATCTAATAATTCTAATTCTTTAATCATAACTTCTCTTTTAGGTAATTCTATATCTTTATTACTTCTAGCATACTCATATAGTTTCTTACCATCTACTTTAATTGCAGAGTACTTTGGTACTTCTTGTAGATATTCCCTTGGAAAATTATTGAATAAAGCTTCTAGCATATCTTTAGATACTCGTTTTTTACTTGTCTTTACTACTTCACCTTCTAAATCTAAAGTATCTGTTTCAACACCAGCTTTAACTTCTGCAATATATTCTTTATCATTGCAAGTTAATAACTCATTTATTTTAGTTGCCTTATTAATAGTAATAACAAGTAATCCTTCTGCCATTGGATCTAAAGTCCCATTATGCCCTACTTTCTTAGTATCAAAAACTCTTCCTATTTCATTAACAACATCTCTTGAAGTTACTCCTTTAGGTTTCTTTACTAATAAAACACCACTCTTATTATAAAGTTCATTATATTCTTCTAATGTTAGGTTATTATCTATTATGATTTTAGCGGTGCTTTTACCAACATATCTATAATGCCAAGGTTCATAGTTATAACCAGTTATTTCTTCTTTACCTTTAGGATATCTAAGTATTAAACCATAATTAGGTAAAATACTTATAATTATTTTATAAATCTCTTCATTAGTAAATAGTTCATCATTTTCATATATTAACTTATTATTAATAATTAAGCCAATATCAAAACATAACCCTGTATGATGTTCACTTGCTTTAATAGGAGCGACATATTTCTTCGTATAATCTTCTCCATATTTGTTAATATAATCATTAATTATCATTTCTTGATCTTTTATAGTTCTATAACCACCTATTATATCAATAAAAATATTATCTTTTTCTAAATCCTTCTTTAAACTAAGAAAAGCCTTTAATGTTCTTTTTTCAAGTAAATACTCTTCACCTATTATATTAGTTATTTTTCTAAACTCTATATTAGAAAAATTATTTTTATCATACAAATTATCTTTATTAACTAAGATTTTATAATTCATCTTATCCCTCATTTATTTCATCTATAATCTTATCAATTTTCTCTCCATAGAAAACAGATTCATCATATATAAACTTAAGCTCAGGAATATTTCTTATCTCTATTCTTTTAGCAAGCTCTCCTCTAATAAAACCACTAGCATTATTTAAAGCTTTTAAAGTCTCCTCCTTTTTTTCTTGCTCTAAAACAGTTACATATACTTTACAATAACTTAAATCATTAGAAGTATCACAATCAGTAACAGTTACAAACTTAAATCTTTCATCTTTTACTTCTAACATTAATATCTTACTTACTTCTTCCATAATCATATGATTAATTCTTTCTATCTTTATATTCATTAAAATCAGTCCTTTCTTCTAATTAAGTATAGCATATTTTTTAAATTTTAGATATAATATGCTTTGTTAGGGGGAATTTATATGTCAAAAAACAGAGAATTAGTAAATGAATTAAAAAGTGAAAGTAGTAATAGACGTAATTTCTTTAAAGAAAAAATAAAAGAAGAGTTAAAGAAAAACAATATGGAAATCAATGATACTATTATTAATGATATCTTTAATAATGCTTTAGATACATATACAGATGATGTTAAGATACCTTTCTTATTTCATATAAAAGCAGTTATAAAGAATAAAGATAAAAAGACGGAAACCGGATACTTAAATAAACTTCAATATGAAGTTATTAAACTATATTTAACTAAAGAAAATAATAAATATTTATCTAAAATAGATATCGCTACTAAGCTCTCTATCAAAATTGATGAGGTTATAGATATTATAGAGTCTCTTAATAATGATAATAATTTAGATAAAATATTTCCTAATTATAAAGAAATACTTAAAGATAGAAATGATTACTTTAAAAAGAAAGCAGTTGTTATATCTGAAAAGCAGATTATTTTATTAGTAGAATACTGTGGTGATTTAAAGAAAGAGATGGATTTTAAAGCCCTTGCAAAGAAATATGATAAAACTACTATTGATATTAAAAATGAATTAAAAAATATCTTTAAACTATTAAAGACAGAAAATAATTTAACTATTTTATTAGATAGATATCCTAATATTAAGAATGCTCTTATAAGAAAAAGTAAAGTATTTAATATTTCTTTAGATATTAAAGAAGATATAGCAGTTAAACATATTGTAACTAGTGATTTTAAAAGAAAAGCCCATCTTAATAAAGATGATATTACAATGCTAAAATTATTAGATAGTTATAATAAAAATGAAATAACCTGTGAAAAAATAAAAGAAGCTGGTTTTGATAGTGTCGCTAGTTTTGTTGATAAGAGAAATAGATTCTTTAGTAAACTTAGGACTAATAAAAACTTTTTTGATACTGTTAATGAGTTATATCCTAATTTAGGTATTGAAACTTTAATAGATATGCCTAGATTAACATATTATGAATTTAAAGCTTTAGCACTTGTAGATGAATATTCTTATAAAAAGGTAATTGAAGATGAGAAATTAATTAAAGAAGATGTATTTAAAAATATTAAGTCTTTTAATAGTATATTAAAGAATGCTATTAATAAGTTAAATGAAAGTGGATATCTATTAGAAAAAGTATCTTTAGTTCTTACTAATTTAAATGATTTAGAATTAGTTGATAATAAAAAGAAAAAAGATGATTTAAGCCTTTCTTTAATAGAGTTAAAAATATTAGAAACTTTAAATGACAATCCAAACTTAACAAATAGAGAGCTTGCTGCTATAGCAGGTTTTAAAAGTGAAGCTAGTTTTGTTAATAGAAAATATGATTTATTAGCGAGAATTAACAATAATAAAATATTGGAATTAAAGATTAAGAGAAAATATCCTCATATTGTATTAATAAAAGAAAAGAGAAAAACTAAACTGAGTGATAAAAATATAGAATTACTTACTCTATTAGAAAAAAAGCTTTCTGATAAGGAAATGGCAGATACTTTAGAATTAGCGAATGAAAAGAGTTATTATACTGTTAAGAGAATATTATTTAAACAATTAGAAGAAAATGAATCTCTTAAAAGAGATGCTTTAAGAAAGTTCCCTGACCTAATCTTAGATGATTATATTAAGAATCTTGCTATTAGATTTACAGAAAATGAAATAGTCTTTTTACAAGAGTTTTGTTTAATAGAAGATAATAATCTTATTTATCAAAGTGAAGAAGAAATCCTAAAGAAGCTTAACTTACAACCTAAGATGATAGAATTTGTTAAAACTACTTCTACTATTAAAGTTGTTAAAAATATGATTGTAGGTACTAATTTAGATGAATTATTATGGTCTAATTTTACTGATGAGTTTATTACTAGGGATAGTTTTAATGGTGATAATAGTATTTCTGTTAATAATTTAGAGTTTAAAGAGCAAATGAGTGATGATATATTAGAAGGTATCAAAAGACTTGAAGAGTCTATCTTTGGAGACTTTGTAGAGCAATGTACTTTAAAAGAAAAATTAGTTCTTGCTCTTAGATTAGGTTATTTTGATAAAAGATTTTTTACTAGTAGTGAAGTTGCTATGATTACAAAAATGGAAGAGATTAAAGTTATATCTCTAACTAAAAAGTGTTTAAAGATGTCTAGAAATAATTATATAGATGAAAAACAGAAGCAGAAGATTTTAATTTAAGGAACAAATAAAACAAACAAGTTTGTTTTTACCTTGTCGTTACCTCCAAGGATTCCTATTTCTTAGATAGAGTAACCCCTATTCTCCATAGGCTTAAATTCCGATGGTCGCCACCGTACTAATTTATTTTTTTATTAAATTGTTATTTTATCTAAAACATTATCTATACTAAACTAACTAAATTATAATGTAACTTTAATCCTTCTAATAATATGTTTAAACTAGCATTTATATCTCTATTATTATGTGAGCCGCATTCTGGACAATCATACTCTCTTATACTTAAATCTTTTAGCTTGCTATTCTTATATCCACAATGACTACATATCTGACTACTTGGATAATAGGTATTTATTTTATAATAAATCTTTCCTTTTATCTTACATTTCCACTCCATTAAAGAAAGAAATGTACTAACACACGCATCTGATAGACTTTTATTAAATGCTTTTCTCTTATCTTTAAACATATCTTTTACTAGTAGATTTTCTGTTACTATAATATCATGCTCATCTACTATTTCATTAGCAATGTCATTTAAATAATGTTTTCTATAATTCTTTATCTTAGCATGTACTCTTGCTATCTTCTCCTTTGTCTTTAAATAATTCTTACTACCTTTTTCTCTTCTTGATAATTCTCTTTGTAATCTTTTTAATCTCTTTTCAAATTTCATTAATACTTTCAGATTACCATATTTAATACCATCACTTGTTACTACTAAATCTTTTATTCCTAAATCTATTCCTACTATAGTGGTAGGTGTTACTTTCTCTATTA
>CALVIS010000051.1 GCA_944331805.1 uncultured Bacilli bacterium | reverse complement strand
CCACTTTTATATTCTTGAATCAATGATATCATATTTTGGCTATTTTGTTCAATAACCTTGCCGAACAGGTCTATTCATCTCTTTATTAATATTGCTCCTGTAGCATTGTCTTTACCTGGTGTTGGATATACTCTAAAGTCTTCAGGTAAAGTAATATTTTTTGGTTCTTCTTGTTCTACGTTAACTGCTTCATCGATTATTTTTTCAAGTATTTTTTCTTTTTTAGATGTATTAGCAATTAATTTAATTTTCTCATCTGATAAACAATCAGTAACTCCATTTGTAAATAGTAATAATTTATCATATTTATTATTATCAAAGACTCTTGGCTTAGCTTTCCATACTTTATGTGATAAACCTAAACCTTCTTCTATTATATTACGAAATGGATGAACTCTTAAATCATCTTTTGTGAGTCTTCCTTCTTTATAACTTTTATATAGTTTTGTATCATCGTCAGTAATTTGTTTTAAATTAGTATCCTTCATAATGTAGCATCTTGAATTACCAATGCTAATAACTATAGTTTTATCATGAGTTACTACTGCACAAGTTAAAGTAGTTCCTATTTCTTCTTGTCTATCCCATAAATTTTTATTTATTTTTTCTATTGTTTCATATAACCCAAATTGTAAACTAAATGAATTAGTAATTTCTTCATAGCTTAATTTGTTAAACCAGTTTTCTAATTCTGCTATTGTATAACTTGAGGCTTCTTTTCCATTACCATATCCAACTATACCATCTGCCACTGCTAGTAGTTTAATAGAATTATCTTTAGGATGAGAAATAGCAGTTGCGCTATCTTCATTGTGTTTTCTTATTTTTCCCTTATCAGAAAGAGTGTACATTACACTATCATAAGCTTTAGGTGTAATATCAAGATTAGTAGATATCTTTCTAGGATTTAATAACTTTTTAATTAGTTCATCATCTTTATAATCTGTATTAGTATTTAATTTTATTTGTTCTCTTTCTTTTTGTGTATTAAATCTCCATATTTCATTTTTAGTTATTAATAATCCTGTATTATGATCTACTTTTGCTTTAGTTTCTATTTCTCCATTTACATTATATGTATAATAATTGTAAACATTATTATCTTTTCCAAACTTGAATAGCCCATTATTACTTAGAACATAACTATATTCATCAGTTTGAACTAATAGAACCTGTTTTTTTGATTTAGTATCTTTTTTTGTAGTGATGTTAAAACAATTTTCATAAAGTCCATTATTAACACTTTCTGATGATACAATTATTTTTCCATTCATAAATATTTTGGTAATATTATTTTCTACTGTTGTTAATAATTTATGATTACTTTCTTTTGTTGCTTTAATAGTAAGTTTGTCGGCAAGATAATCTAATGCTTTAGTATCAAAAGTGGTATTATAATTTCTTTTAAGTTCTTCTACATAGTCTTCTAATAATTTTTTAAAAAAGTTTCTACAACTATTATTAATAGTTTCCATATTTTATCCCTCTTCTCTTAAGTTGGCTATATTATATTATGATAGTTGCAAAAATGCAAGAAAAAGTTAGTATATATGGTTATGGATAGTGTGTTATAATAGTAAGAGAGAAAGAAAGTAGTGATGTTTAATGACGACTATTTATTTAATGAGACATTCTATGGCTTTGAAAAATATAAATAATGATTATAATAATGAAAGTTTACAGTTACAAAATGAAAAGATGCCTTTATCTATTGAAGGAGAAGAGTTAGCATCTAATGTAAGTAAAGAAAGTGAACTTCAAAATATAGATGTTGTTATTTCTAGTAATTATGTAAGAGCGATGGCAACTGCTAAATATATATCTAATGCTAATAATGTAAACTTAATAGTTAATTCAGTTTTTGGAGAAAGGAAGTTTGGAGTTAATTCTTGCGATGAGTTACCTAGTGGTTTCGGTTTAAGACAAAATAATGATGAGAATTATAAAGTAGGAGATGGGGAGAGCCAAAAAGAAGTAAGAGAAAGAGTATATAAGGCTTTAATTGATGTTATAGATAAATATAAAGATAAAAGAGTTGTTATTGTTTCGCACGGTAGTGCAATTCTTTGGTTATTAAAACAGTGGTGTGATGTTAATTTAGTAGATAAATATGTGATGTTTAATGGTAAAATTATATTAGAAGATAATGTATTTAATTGTACTACTTTTAAATTAGAGTTTGATGATAAAAAGTTAGTTAATATTGATAAAGTATTTTAGAGAAGGTGTGTATGTGATAGTAGAAGTTGGTATTAAATTAAATAAAGATTTAAAATATTATGATAATATGTTGAAACAATATGGATTTAAAAATGATTTTACTGTTGATACATACGATATATACTATACTAATAAAAATTTTGATGGTATGAGTGAGAATGAAATTAAAAATTCTTGTATTAGACTAAGAAGTTGTAATGATAGTAAATTTGTAGTTCAAAATAAACTTTTAGATGATATTGATATTAAAGAGATATCTTCTTATGACTTAGATAATTTTGAAGATAGTTTATTAAAATATGGATATAAAAGAATTTTTGATACTAAAAAGAAAGATTATCATTATGTGAAAGATGGTATGAGTAGTAAGATACAATTACAAGAAATTAAAGATATCGGCTTGCTGGTTTATTATGATAATCCGTTATATTATGATTTACCTTTGGAAGAACAAAGAAAAAAATTACTTGACGATTTAAATTTATATGGATTTAATATAAAGTATGATGAGTTAGGGTTAGATAAGCTCAGAACTTTGTATTATAAAAAAGAAATGTTTAGTAAAAATCAAAATGGTTAGAGTTTTTGTTTATGAATAAAGAACAATGATTTCTTTGCTAATATGAGGTAGTGCTATTATCTTTATGGTATGCCTAATGCTTATATATGTAATTTAGATGGTATTGTTATTAGAAGTTAGGAGGATGCTAATGGATCAAGAGAAAATTGGTAAATTTATAAAGAAACTTAGAAAAGATAATAACTTAACACAAGATGAACTTGCTAAAAAGTTAGGGGTTACTTATCAAGCGGTTAGTAAATGGGAGAATGGTAAGAGTATTCCTGATATTGCTATCCTTAAAACTATTAGTGAGTTATTTAATGTAAATATAGATGAACTATTAGAGGGAAGTGTTAAAAACAAGAAAAAAATAAATAAGAAAATATTTATTCCTATAACAGTTTTAGGTATTTGTGTGGTTGGTATTTTTGTATTTTTTGTCGTACATAAAGAAACTTATGAGTTTAAAGTATTAGAGACTGATTCTAATGATTTTGATGTTAGTGGTGTTTTAGCTTTTTCTCCTGATAAATCATCTATTTATATATCTAGTATTGATTATAATAATAGTGATGATGATACTGAATATAAAAGTTTAAGTTGTAATCTTTATGATGTTAATGGTGATGCTAAGACAAAGATTAGTAGTTGTGAAAGTGAAAATAGTGATGTAGATACTCTTTCTGGTTTACTTAATAGTATTGATTTTACAGTTGATGATTATGCTAGTAGTTGTAAAATATTTAAAAATAATCAGTTAGTATTAGAGATAAATGCTACTAGTCTTGATGATAAGACTATTACTTATGAAGTTCCTTTAAGTTTTGATGATGATTGTTTTGACTCAACTAATAGTTGAGTTTTTTCAACTAATGTTTTATTTACTTACTATAGTTTTATAAAGTAAAATAAAAGTGAATGGAGGAGATACTATGAAGAAAAAGAAAATTGTTATAATAGTTGTAGTTATTATTTTAATACTTGTTGTTGGTTGTTTACTTGTTTTTAATAATTTAAGTACTAATAGCAAAGAAGTGAAAGTTGTTAGTAGTTTAATAGAGGAGGAAAGTAAGTTAGAGGAGGATTTTCCTACAGAGTTGAAAGATATTGATAAAGCTGATGTAATTGTTAATCCTTATGATATTTCACCTTTAACAGCATTAATTATCTTTAAAACTGAGACGTCCGTTAGTCCTAAAGTTACTATAGAAGGTGATGATGAACTTAGTACTTATGAATATACTTTTGATGAAGGTACGGAACATTATTTACCTATTTATGGTCTTTATCCTGATAGAGATAATACTGTAGTTGTAGAATATGGTGATGTAAGGCAAGAATTTACAATTACTACTGAGGCTTTACCAGATGATTTTATTTTACCTACTTCTGTTGATGCAGATAAAGATGAGTTAAGTAATGATTTATATTTCTTTACACCATCTAGTGGTGGTTATACATGTGCATATGATGTAAATGGTGATGTAAGATGGTATTTAACTATTAATTCTATTTGGGAGGTTAATAGACTTGATAATGGACATTTGATGTTAAGTACAGAAAGATTAGTTAATAGTCCTTATTATATGACTGGTTTATATGAGATGGATATGTTAGGTAAAATATATAAAGAGTATAGTTTACCTGGTGGTTATCATCACGATTATTATGAGATGCCTAATGGTAATTTATTAGTCGCTAGTGATAACTTTACTAGTGGAGATGGTACTGTTGAAGACTATATTGTAGAACTTGATAGAGATACTGGCAAAGTTGTTAAGACTTTTGATTTAAAAGATATTTTAAATATGGAAGATGGTAAGAGTGAAAACTGGATAGAGTATGATTGGTTCCATAATAATTCTGTTTGGTATGATGAAGAAACTAATTCTATAACTTTATCTGGTAGACATCAAGATGCTGTTATTAATATAGATTATGATAGTGGTGATTTAAACTGGATAATAGGGGACTCTACTAATTGGAGTGAAGAATATCAGAAGTATTTCTTTACACCTGTTGGAGATGATTTTGAGTGGCAATGGAGTCAACATGCAGCGATGATTACTCCAGAAGGTTATGTATTTATCTTTGATAATGGTAATAATAAATCTAAAAATGAAGATGAATATGTTCCTGCAGAAGACAGTTATTCTCGTGGTGTTATGTATAAGATAGATACAGATAAAATGACTATTGAGCAAGTATTTGAATATGGTAAAGAACGTGGTAGTGAGTTTTATTCTCCATATATATCTGATGTTGATTATATAGATAGTGAGCATTATATAATTCATTCTGGTGGTATTGTTTATGTAGATGGAAAGAACTCTAATCAACCGGCTGGAATTAGTGGAGCAGACCGATTGGTTAGTGATACTGTTGAATATAAAGATGGGGAAGTTATCTTTGAAATAGTTTTACCTACTAATAATTATAGAGTTGAAAAGATGAGCTTATATCCAGAGAATGAAAGTTTTAAGTTAAGTAAAGCAGAAAGAGTTGGTAGTTTAGGTGAGACTGGAGTTACTAACAGTGAGTTAGGCTTTATCTTGAATAGTAAAGATTTTAAAAATATAGAAGAAGAACATAATATTAGTATTACTAAAGAAGTTGATAGATTAGTATTTACTGGTAAGTTTAAAAGAGGTACTGATGTTAATGTTATTCTTTATAAAAATGGTACTAAGAATATTTATAATGTTTCTATAAGTAAGAGACCTTATACTGCTTTATGTGTTGATATATTTACTGAAGAAGAAACTAAAGAAGGTATTAGTGTTACTAAATATATTAATGAAGATGGACTTAGTGGAAAATACTCTATTTATGTAGAAGTAGATGGAATTATTTATAATACTAATAGATATGTAGAGTTTTAAAGTGTACTTTTAGATAGTGCACTTTTCTTTTGACTATATGTAACTGGTGTGTATAATATAACTACAGGTGATTTTATGCTTAACATTAATAATAAAGATGATATTCCTAAAATGATGCAGTATCACAGGGCAAGAGATATGATAAATTTGATTAAATATTTTCCTTCTCTTAGTCCAATTAGAAATTTAACAATAGTGAAGTCTATCCAAGACTATTTAGAAAACTATGATTTTTGTAAAAAATTAGTTGGAGAGAGAAATGATACGTTAATTAGTAAACCTTTTATGAAAAGTGTAGAAAGAAGAGGTATTGATACTGATATTATTAGTACATTTGAAGAAGTTAAGAAACTTGATTCTGATGGTGGTTTAGTATTATTTGATTTATGTCATGAACCTAGTGAAAGGTATGAAAGATATGCCGGTATATCAGTTGCTGTTAGTATTAATAATGGCGTTTATATTGAAGCGGTGGGTAAGGGCTTTGATGGAAGAGAAGTTTCTAAAGGTTTAGATGTTCATGAGATATTTTTTATTCCTTGGTTTGATTTATATAAATGCAATGTAGAAAATTTTAGAGATTATAGAACTTATTTGATTTCTAAAGAAGATTATAAAATTAGTAGAGAGAAAAGAATTTCTTTTTTAGAAAGTTTAAATTTGCCAGTTCAAGATGTATCTAAATATATTCCTGTGGAATATACGGAAATTCCTAATTTTATATGGCTTGATGTTATTAAAAACTTAATAAAAAAACTTCCTAGTATGGAAGAAGAATTACTGTCAGCTTCGTTTAGGGAATTTGCAATTAGTGGTCATACTGAAGGAAGAAGGTTTCTTCCTTGGCAAATGTTTGATAAAAGTAGATATGAGTTAGTAAAAAGATTATAATAAAAATTTATTAATTAAAAAGTTTCACTTTTCTTTTGCTTTTATAATAAATTATTGTTATACTATGTGCATGAAGTGATTAATTGAGGTGTATTATGGTTAGAAATTTAAATATAAGAGAAGAAATTAATAAAGATGAATCAATATTTGATAGATTTAGTGAGTTATCTATTGCTTGTTATAACTATCCTGCTTTATATTTGCAAGGCTTAAAGCCTGCAGTTAAAGATAGTTTTAATGCAGGTGAATTTGTAGAAAAACATCCTAAAGATGGATTTGTTGAAGATTTTTGTTTAGATGATGAGAGAAAAGAACAAGTAAAATTATATAGATTAGAAAATGTGAGTAAATAATGCTAACTTTGGAAAAGCCAGTAATAAACTATAAAAAGGACATACTTTTGAAAATATTGAAGAAAGGAATAGACAAGCAGCTAAGTAGATTCATAAAAATTTACAAGAAATAAAAGATAATAGTATTGTTCCTAGTTATGAAGTTAGTAAGTTTATACCTAGAGCTAAAGTATTAAGTAAAAAATTGTAAGATAGATTTGCATAAATGTAATAATTATGATATGATGTATATGTAAGAAAAATTTTCATACAATATAAAAAGAGGAACACTTA
>CALVIS010000050.1 GCA_944331805.1 uncultured Bacilli bacterium | reverse complement strand
TGACCAGTACGGAATTCGAATCCGTGAATGCTACCGTGAAAGGGTAGTGTGTTAAGCCGCTTCACCAACTGGCCATAATTTTTTTCTTAACATAAAAAAATAAAAATAAATGGCGCCTCAACTAGGACTTGAACCTAGGACCCCTTGATTAACAGTCAAGTGCTCTAACCAACTGAGCTATTGAGGCAAATAAATTAAATGGTGGGCCTGACAGGACTTGAACCTGTGACCCCTTGCTTATCAAGCAAGTGCTCTAACCGACTGAGCTACAGGCCCGGATTGATAGCACATTTACATTCTACACTAAATTAGAAAGAAATGCAAGCTTTTTTTCGCTTTTTTCATTAAGCAATATTAGAATAGCAAATAACTTTTATTAAATCAAGTGTTTTTTTGAAAAATTTCATATAAATTTCACAAAGTCCATATAGATTATTAACTAGGAGGAAGAAAAATGAAAAAGATTGGACAATTTTTTAAGAAACATTGGAAGAAGTTTTTACTAGCTATCATTATTATAGCCGTAATCGCCGGAATTATTTATCTAAGTTTTAGAGCCTATGATAGATATCGTGAAAATCTATTAACAGATCCAGCTTGGATAAGAGAAAACGTTAATTTTGTAGAAAATGATGAAGGTGTATATGAAGTAGAAAAGGATGAAGAAATATCTATTTTTAGTGAAGATTATCAAAATATAATTGAAGGAAAAATAGAAGAATTAAAAGATAAGGCCGACTATACCCTAGAAGATCCTTTATTAATTCATAATCCGTATGGAACAGGTTCACTATCTTACTACTTATATTATACTGATAGTGAAGAAGATTTAGACTATAAAATTGAAACAGAAGGATATAGTAACTTTGAGAAAGAAATATCTCATAAAGATAGTAATGAATATCAATTAGTTGGATTTGTTTCAGGAAAAACTAATACTCTAACACTTACTAGTGGAGATAAAGAACATGAGTTTACTATTACAACTCCTAAGTCTGAAGCTGATATTGATACACAGGTAGAAGTAGTAGAGGGAGACAGCGAAGAAGAATTAACAGATGGACTTTATGCTCTTTTAAGACATGATAAAAATTACAACTCTAATATTTATCTATATGATAATGAAGGAGTACTAAGAGAAGAGTTTGTACTAGATAGTTATAGAGCAGATCGTATTATCTTTGAAGATGACTATATGTATTATGCTTATAATAAGAAAGGTATAGTTAAAGTAAATGATTTAGGTAAAATAGAAGAATTCTATGATTTAGGCAACTATACAATGCATCATGATATGGTCTATGATGAAGATAATAATCGTTTTGTAATATTAGTTAATGAAGATGGTACAGATACTATTGAAGACGTTATCATTACAGTAGATTTAGATACTAAAGAAGTAGAAAAAATAGTTGATATGAAAGACTTACTGCCAGAGTTTTACTTAAATGCTGTTAAACCAGAAGGTAAAAATACTTATGGTGGTTATGAACTTGATTGGATTCATTTAAATAGTTTATCTTTAATAGGAGATGATATTGTATTAAGTTCAAGAGAGTTAAGTACTATAATCTATATTAGTGATGCTTATACTGAACCTAGTGTTAAATACTTATTAACAGATGAATCTGTTACAGAAGATACATCATATGGAGATTTATTATATGAAAAAGTAGGAGACTTTGTTTCTCAAGCAGGACAACATAGTATTACTTATTATACAGATGAGACTCTTGAAGATGGAGAGTATTACTTATATATGTTTAATAACAATTACCAAGGAGCTAGAACAAGACCTAACTTTGATTGGTCAAATTATCCTGGTACTGGTACTTATAATGAGGGAGAAACATCATACTTCTATCAATATAAAGTTAATGAAAACGATAAGACTTATGAATTAGTTAAGAGTTTTGAAATACCTTATTCAAGTATAGTAAGTGATGTTGAAATACTTGATGGTGGTAATGTCGTTGTCGGTAGTGGTAAAGATAACTCCTATGGTGAATATGATAACGATGGTAATTTAATTAGACAATTTAATTACAACTCTAAGAAATATGCTTATCGTGTCTTTAAATATGAATTTAATAATTTATTTGATTAAAGTCTAGTGATAGACTTTTTTCTTTTTATCTGATAAAATATTACCGTATTTTGAAGGAAGTGTGATGTTAATGAAAGGAAAAGTTTTAGAAAAAGGGGAACTATTAGATACATTATTTATTTTATTTAAGGACTTAAGTAAGAAAAAGATAAAGAACTATCTAAAAGATGGAGGGGTACTACTTAATGGTAAAGTTGTAACTAAGTATGATGCTCCTGTCAAAAAAAATGATATTATTGAACTTAGTAAAATTAATAAAACTCATAAGAAAAGTAATCTTGATATCATTTATGAAGATGAATACTTTTTAGTAATTAATAAACCAGCTGGTCTCTTATCAATAAGTACTACTAAAGAAAAAGAAAAGACTGCCTATCACTTAGTTAGAGAGTTTATTAAAAATAGAAAGAAGAATGATAAAATTTTTGTCTTACATCGCCTTGATAAAGATACATCAGGAGTTTTAGTTTTTGTAAAAGATAATACTTTAAAAAATCTTCTACAAAATAATTGGGATAAATATGTAAAAACAAGAGAATATATCGCTTTAGTAACAGGGAACGTAAAAGATGTAGATGACTATACTTGTTATCTAAAAGAAATAGGACCAGACAAAGTTATTGTTACAAACAAAAAAGAAGGTAAAATTGCCGTTACTTCCATCAAAAAAAATAATAAGAACAATAAATATAGTCTTGTTAAAGTTAATATTAAAACAGGAAGACGTAATCAGATAAGAGTAGTCTTAAATCATTTAGGAAGTCCAATAGTAGGAGATAAAAAGTATGGCGGCAATAAATCTAATAGACTATATTTACATGCTAGTAAACTAATTATAACTAATCCTCTTAATAATAAAACTTATACTTTTGAAAGTAGTGTTCCATCATCATTTAAGAAGGTGTTTAAAAATGAAAAGTAAAAGCCAAGTAGAACATAGTCTTATAACAAAATATCGTAAAGATATCTGGCGTAAATTTATGAAAGCGATTAGAGATTATTCCCTCGTAAATGAAAATGACCATATCGCTGTTTGCATTTCTGGTGGGAAAGATTCTGTATTACTTGCAAAATGTTTAGAAGAATTACAGAAACATGGTAAGACTAACTTTAAACTTTCATATATAGTTATGAACCCAGGATATAAAGAAGAGACTTTAAAAGTAATAAAAGATAATTTAGAAACCTTAGGTATTGACTATAAAATATTTAACTCTGATATTTTTGAAGTCGCTAACAAACTAGATAAGGATCATCCTTGTTATATGTGTGCTAGAATGCGAAGAGGCTTTCTTTATAAAACTGCTAAAGACTTAGGCTGTAATAAAATTGCCTTAGGGCATCACTTTGACGATGTAATCGAAACTATTCTTCTATCAATGTTTTATGGTGGAGAATTTAAAACAATGTTACCAAAACTACATAGTACCAACTTTCCTGGTATGGAACTTATTAGACCCCTTTATCTAGTAAGAGAAGAATCTATTAAAAGATTCTGGCAATATAATGAGTACACCTTTATAAACTGCGCTTGTAAATTTACAGAAAATAAAGATGCCGAGAGTAATTCTAAACGCTTAGAAATAAAAAAACTATTAAATGAGTTAAGAGAAAAAAGTGATGTTATTGATAATAATATCTTCAAAAGTACTGAGAAAGTTAATTTAGAAACTCTTATAAGTTATCAAGATGATGGTAAAGTTACTTCCTTTTTAGACCGCTATTAGGTCTTTTTTTATGCAAATTTATAAACCTAAAAAGTTTAGAAAAATATTGACTTTCTCCTTATAATCAAGTATATTCTATATGAAGGGTAGGCTTGTTTAAAGTTAGAGCTTATCTTGAGGAAAGGAGGGAAGAAGTGGTGAGAAATGTTAAAAAAATATTAGGTATGGCTATGGTTGGATTATTTGTTTTCGTTCCATTTTTAAATGTTTCCGCTCTAACACCATATGCATTAGAAGACTGGAATACAGAAGGATACGGAAGTGCCACTGCTGTAAGTGAAAATATTACTAATATCAAAGGTAATGAAACTGCAACAGAGGGAATGTTCTATGGTCCATTTAGTAAAAAGAGTAATGCTAAAATAGCAGACGGTATTACTGAAGAAGTCTATGTTGAATTAAATCAAGATACTATGGCTGATAGAGAATTTTTTGAACTAACTATGTCTTTAGATTATACTTTAGAAAACTACGTAACAGAAGGAGTTGTAATGACTCAAAAAGTAGGAGATGAATATGTTCTAACAGCAGGATGGGCTCCTGAATTCAAAGTAACTATTACTGAAGATGGTGTATACACTTATAGATACAGTGCTTCTTTAGATGAAGAAGGTAATACTATTTTTGAATTTACTATCTTAAAATGGGATGAAGTAATAGGTACAACTGGACCAATTAATATGGGAAAAACTAATGCAGACAATATCAGATCTATTTGGTTCTGTAATGTTAATGTAGCAAATGGTATTAACGTTTATACAACATTACCAGAAAAACCATCTGAGGAAATTCCTGTAGAACCAGTTGAACCTACTGAACCTAGTGATGAAGTTACAACACCTGATAATACTATAGAAGAACAAAATCCAGAAACATCTGATAATATCGTTCTAACTATTGGTATGTTAGTAACATCACTTACATTAGTAGGATTTGGTGTAAGAGCAATTAAAAAAAGAGCTTAATAGATAAGCTCAAGCAACCATTAGGCGATTAGATTAAATTCTAATTGCCTTTTTTCTTCATATCAACTCGTAGAGGTAAATCAGTATCTTTAGATTTTAAGAAAAACTTATATGGTTCGACATCTAATATTTTAGATAACTCTTCAATAACATCAAAACTAGTAGAATGCTGACCTCGTTCCATCCTACTAACATAATTAGTAGAAACATCTAAAAGTTCAGCAAGTTTTGCCTGTGTATATTTTTTCTTAAATCTATAATATCTAACATTTTTTCCAAAAGTTTTCTTAAGTTCTATCAATATTATCACCTACATCTACACTTAATATGATACTTTTTTTCTTTTTTATACTAAACAACCTTTTAGGTTTACAAAAAAACATTGAATAAAAAAATGCCTATTTAATCATTACTAATTTAGGAGATGATTAAATGGCAACTAACAAAGTAATAATCAGTGGAGTTAAAACATCAGAATTAAAAGTATTAACAACTGAAGAGATGACAGAACTATTTAAAAAGATGCAAAGTGGAGATCCTTTCGCTAGAAATGATCTCGTTAATGGTAATTTAAAATTAGTCTTAAGTATTTTAAGAAAAGTTAATACAAGGAATGAAAACTTAGATGACTTATTTCAAGTAGGCTGTATTGGTCTCGTTAAAGCGATAGATAATTTTGACCTATCTCATGAAGTTAAGTTCTCAACTTATGCTGTACCTATGATTTTAGGAGAAATAAAACGATACTTAAGAGATAATAACACTATTAGAGTAAGCCGTTCTACAAGAGACCTCGCTTATAAAGCTTTAAAACTAAAAGAAGAATACTTCATGGAAAAAGGAGAAGAAATATCTATGGAAGACCTAGCTACCGCCTTAGATGTTACTACATATGACCTTGTCTTTGCTCTAGAATCCCTTAAAGACCCAGTATCCATGTTTGAACCAATATATAATGATGGAGGTGATACCATCTATGTTTATGACCAGATAGAAGACAAAAAGAAAACTGGCTCTGTTATTGAAGAAAAACTTGCTACAAACGATGCTGTCTCATCACTAAGTGATAGAGAGCAGATAATATTAAATGAACGCTATATTATAGGTAAAACCCAAATGGAAATAGCAGAAGATATGAATATTAGTCAAGCCCAAGTATCAAGACTTGAGAAAAATGCTATAAAGCAGTTAAAGAAAACTTTAAGATAAGAATAATTACTAAAATTTTACATATTTTTAAGTAGTAGGGCAGTGATAATATGAGACTTTCTGATTTACAAAGTAAAGATATTGTTAATGTTATAGATGGTAGAAATATAGGTAATATTATAGATGTTAAAGTAGATGAGAGAAATGGTGCAATTATTAGTTTAATAGTAGAGCCTAAAGGTAAGTTTATCTCTTTTGGTAAAGGAGAAGATACTGAGATTAAGTGGCAAAGTATTGAGAGAATTGGTGAAGATGTAATACTAGTAAGATTAGGTAACTAAATATGAATAAAAAGAAAATATATATCTTTATTAGTCTCTTAATATTATCCTTTTTTACCGCTTTATATCTTACTTCCCTTGCAGGTAAAGGCTTAGAACAAGTTATTATTAATTATGCTACAGTAGAAACAGAAAGAATTGCCAATGTCATTTTAAATGATGTTGTTAATATTGATGAAGACTATTTCAATGAAGATTTATTTGAAATAAGTAGAGATAATGATGGTAACATAGAACTTATTAACTTTGATACAAAAGTAACTAATAGTCTATTAAAAGACATAAATGATAAAGCCATGAAACGTTTAACAGCATTAGAAAAGGGAGATACCACTGATTTAGAATTATCAGAATCCCTAAAAGGAACAAGACTAACATTCTTAGATGATGGAGTAGTCTGTGATATTCCGATAGGTTCCCTATTCCATAATGGTCTAATCGTTAATTTAACAACAAGTGTTCCTATAAGATTCTCATTTATTGGCACAGTATCAAGTAATATCGTAACTGATGTTAAAGAGTATGGTTTTAATAATGCTCTAATTGAAGTAGGAATAGAAGTAACTATCAAAGAAAAAATAACCATGCCTCATTCTACAGAAAGCATACCTATTACTACCAAAGTAAATCTTACAACCCAACTAATCCAAGGAAGTGTCCCTAACTACTACAATGGAGCATTTTCTGCATCATCCCAAGTTTTTGCCACCAAAATTAAATAATGTGTTACAATTATATAGGTGGTAGGAATGTATAAATTATTAGATAATAATTATAAAGTAACAAAAGGAAAAGAAAACTTTGATTATGAAGAAGTAAATTCTCTTTTTACAGATTATTTTCAAGATTATGATTATGTTTTAGGAGACTATTCTTATGGAAAAATAAGACTTAAAGGCTTCTATGATAGTAGTAATAAAAAGGCAAAAAAGCTAAATGACATTAAATATTTAGAGGACTATATTAAAGATTACTGTTCACCTGGAGCGAAGACTTTTCTCTTAAAAAAAGAAAAAAATCCTAAAAATAGTAAAAATATGTAAAAAAGGGGTGTGACTATTCATCGAAAATGTTACACTTTTAATATTAAATATTCAGGAAAAATGTTACACCTAAGGAATTGATATT
>CALVIS010000049.1 GCA_944331805.1 uncultured Bacilli bacterium | reverse complement strand
ACTTTTATATTCTTGAATCAATGATATCATATTTTGGCTATTTTGTTCAATAACCTTGCCGAACAGGTCTAATGAAAATAGTAGTTTATATCATGATTTAATAATAAAAGATAGAGAAAAAAATATTGAATATTTTGATGTTTGTAGACTTAAAGATATACTTAATGGTAAGGATATGGTTGAAGATGAAGTAATTACTAAAAAGAAAATATTTCCATGGTTTAGGAGAAATAAATAGTTATTTTTCCTTTTAAATGCAACAAAAGTGTGATATAATCTACTGGTAGAAAGAAGGAGTAATATGGAAAAAATATATGTTTTTGGACATCGTAAACCAGATACAGATTCAGTTAGTGCAGCGATAAGTTATTCTTATTTAAAAAAACAATTAGGTTTTAATGTAGAACCTCGTGTATTAAGTGCTATTAATAAAGAGACAAAATATGCCCTAAATTACTTTAAAGTAAAAGAACCTGCATATTTAAATGATGTTAAATTACAACTTAAAGATATTAATTATCATAAAGGATATTTCTTAAATGAAAAGAAGTCTATCTTTGATAGTTATATCTATATGCTTAATGAAGGTTTAACTGGTGTACCTATTGTTGATGATAAAAATAAGTTTAAAGGAATAGTTACAATCAAAGACCTAGCTCATGCTTTTATTGATACAAAAGTAGAAGCACTTGAAACTAGTTATGATAACTTACTTAATGTTTTAAATGCTGAAGAAGTAAATAGAGTAGATGATGAGATTATTGGTAATATCTTAGCAGCATCATATCGTAGTACAACCTTTATAAATACAGTTAAATTAACTAGTGATGATATCTTAATAGTAGGAGATAGACATAGTGTTATAGAGTATGCTGTTAACTCTAAAGTTAAGATGATAATACTATCAGGATATAGTGAAATAAAAGATGAACATATTAAAATTGCTAAAGAAAATGGTGTTAATATTATTAGAAGTAGTTACGATACATATCATATCGCTAAATTAGTTAGTTTATCTAATTATATTAGAACAATGAGAAGAACTACTAAAGATGCCGTTTATTTTGATGAAAATAGTTATGTTGATGATATATTAGATGTTAATAAGAAATTAAGACATACTAATTATCCTGTTATTAATTCTAAAACTGGTAAGTGTTTAGGACTTTTAAGAATTACTGATTTAGATTCTAAAAATCCTAAGAAAGTAATATTAGTTGACCATAATGAAGCGAAACAAAGTGCTGAAGGATTAGATGAAGCAGAGATTGTTGAAATAGTAGATCATCATAATTTAAGTAGTCTTTCTACTGCTAGTCCTATTAACTTTAGAAATATGGCTGTTGGTTCAAGTAATACTATTATTTATTCGTTATATAAAGAAAGAAATATTGAAATACCTAAAGAAATAGCAGGTATGATGTTATCAGGAATTCTATCAGATACTTTAATCCTTAAATCACCTACAACTACAGAATTAGATAGAAAAGCAGTTAAAGAATTATCTAGTATCGCTGAAGTTGATTATGAAGAATATGGACTTAATTTAATTAAAGCCGGTACATCACTTGATGGTATGACTCATGAAGATGTATTATATAATGACTTTAAACTATATACAGTAGATGATAAGACTTTAGGTATAGGGCAATTCTTTACTACTAACTTTGATGATATTAAGAAAGAAATGGATGCCTATCTTGATACCTTAGATAGAGAAGCAGAAGGTAATAATTATTCACTAATTGCTTTATATATAACAGATATCATTAAGAATGGTTCTTATGTTCTATTTAATAGGAAAGCTAAAGATATAATGGATAATGCTTATGATAAAGAGATGAGTGAAGGAGAATATTTACAAGATTGTGTATCTCGTAAGAAGAATGTAGTACCTGTAATAATGGCAAGTTTTGAGAAATAGTATAGTTTAGACTATGCTTTTTCTTTTTGATAATTTTGTTTAGATGTGTCTAATTTGTTTTCTAGTTCTTTTAATTATTCTTTTTTAATGATATACTTAATTAGTAGAAAAGAGGTTAATTATGACAGATATTATTAATACAATTATTTTAGGAATTATTCAAGGAATTGCGGAGTTTTTGCCTATTTCAAGTAGTGCTCATTTAATTATTTTTAGGGACCTTTTTGGCATTGGTGCTGATATGTCTACTAAAGTGGCTTTATGCTTTGATTTAGCATTACACTTAGGTACTTTGTTAGCGATAGCGGTATTCTTCTTTAAAGACTTTTTAAATATGGTTATAAAAGGAGTAACTAAAGGCGTTAAAGATAAGGATGGTAAACTATTCTGGCAAATAGTAGTTGCTACTATTCCTGCTGCTATCGTTGGTGTTTTATTTGAAGAAACAATTGAAAATGCTATTAGAACAAACTATCTTTTAATTGCAACTGCCCTAATAGTAATGGGTGTTATCATCTATTTAGTCGATAAAAAGAGTAAGGAAGAGAAAAACACTAAAGAAATATCATTTAAAGATGCTATTATTATAGGATGTTCCCAAGTCTTTGCCCTAATACCAGGCTTTTCTCGTAGTGGTACAACAATTGCAAGTGCAAGATGCTTAAAAGTAGATAGAGAAAGTGCTGCTAAGTTTTCATTTTACTTATCTGCACCTGTTGTTCTAGGAGCATGTGTTCTTCAATTATTAGATGATGGAGCAGTTTCTCTAATTATGGAAAATGCAACTATCTTTATTTTAGGAATTGTTGTAGCATTTGTTACTGGTTTAATTTGTATTAAATTTTTACTACAATATCTTAAAAAACATGACTTTAAACTATTTATGATTTATCGTATTATCCTTGCTATAATTGTTATTTTAACAGTAATATTTTAAGGAGGTAAAAAGTTATGTTAGATAAATCATATAGAGAAATATGTGATGGTATTAAAAAAGATGTTAAAGATACTCAGTTAGAGATCATGGTAAATGCTAATACTAATTTAGTTAATCTTTATTATAGAATAGGAAAAATAATTAGTGAGAACTTTTCTTGGGGAAATAAATTTGTAGAAAATGTTTCTTTTGAACTTAAAAATACTTTTCCAACTTTGAAAGGTTTTTCCGCTCGTAATTTAAATTATATGAAAGCTTTTTACGAAGAATATAAAAATGATGAAGAATTTTTGCACCTAGGTGCAAAATTACCTTGGAAGCACAATATTACTTTAATGCAAAAAGTAAAAGATAAAAATATTCGTAAATGGTATATGGAAAAATGTTTAGAAGAAGGTTGGTCAAAGAATGTTTTAATATATCAGATAGATACTGATTTATATAAAAGACAGGTGGAAAATGAAAAACATAATAATTTTAAGCTAACTTTAAAAGAAAATAGTGATCTTGCTAACAACATTATGAAAGAACCTTATGTTTTTGATTTAATAGAATTAACTGAAGATTATAAGGAAAGAGAATTAGAAAATAAAATGCTAGAACGTTTAAAAAATGTTTTATTAGAATTAGGTAGTGGTTTTTCTTTCGTTTCTAATCAATATAAAATAACAGTTGGTGATGAAGATTTTTATATAGATTTACTATTTTACCATATTAAACTTAAATGTTATGTGGCAGTAGAACTTAAAGTAGGTAAGTTTAAACCTGAATTTGGTAGTAAAATGGGATTTTATTTGACTGCATTAGATGAACAAGTTAAAGATGATAATGATAATCCTTCTATTGGTATTATTTTGTGTTCTAGTAAAAATAACCAAATAGTAGATTATACTTTAAAATATATTAATAAACCACTAGGAGTTAGTGAATATAAAATATTTAATGAACTCCCTAATAATTTACTAAAAGATTTTCCAACAGAAGATGAATTAAATATCTTTATGGATATAGATGAGGAGTGATAACTTATGCATAATACACTTGCTTTATTTATAACATTCTTATTAGGATTTTTTATCATTATAGGTGTTATAATAGCATTCTTTTTAAAGAAACAAAAGAAAGTCTTAGACTTTATCTTTGCCTTTGCACTTTCAATTCTTACAATGCTAATATTAACAGATTTGTTAGGACATACTATAGAGCATTTAGGAATTAAACATATTTATCTGTTTATTCTTTTCACTTGTCTTGGACTTTTAATCTTTAAAATAATAGATGATTTTGTTCCTGAACATGAAGATGTTAAGATGACTAAGAAAGAAGAGAAGAAAAATATTGTTCATATTGGTGTTCTTGCTACTATTGCCTTAATCATTCATAACTTTGTTGAAGGTATGGCAATTTATTTAACTTCTACTAATGATATTAATTTGGGTATAATGATGGCTTTAGGAGTAGGACTTCATAATATACCTTTAGGAATAATTATTACAACAACATTAAATAATGATGAAAAACTAGGTAAATATCTATTTTGTATAATATCATTATTCATTTCTAGTTTTGTAGGAGGACTATTACTTTACTTATTAAATATTAATACAGTCAGTGATATTGTAATAGGTTCTCTACTTGCCCTTACTATAGGTATGCTTTTATATATTATCATCTTTGAGTTATATCCTAAAGTTAAGAAGACATCTAATAAAAAGGTTACTGTTATTGGATTAAGTTGTGGTATTATAATCGCAATACTTGCAATGATTATAGGTTAGGTGAAGTTTTATGTTTGATACAGTTTGTTATATTTTTCTTTTATTTATGTTTTATTCATTCTTTGGTTACATTCTAGAAATAACTAATTGTTCTATTAGAGAGAAAAAACTTGTTTTAAATAGAGGTTTCTTCTTAGGACCATATTTACCAATATATGGAGTATCATGCCTTTTAATGGGGTCATTTATTATAAGATATAAATCTGACTTAGTTACAGCCTTTGTCATGAGTGCCTTTGTCTGTACTACTGTAGAATATATTACTAGTTATGTCTTAGAAAAGATATTTAAAGCAAGATGGTGGGATTATAGTGATAGAAGATTTAATATTGAAGGAAGAGTTTGCCTATTTAATGCCTTTCTTTTTGGTATAGGGGGAGTCTTCTTTACTTATGTTCTTAATCCTGTAGTGGTATCTATTGTAGGTAAACTTCCTATACTAGCTTTAAGAATAGTAGCCGTTATTTTAATGTTTATTTTTCTTAGTGATGTTATTATTACTATTAGAACTCTTTATCAAGTTAAAGTCTCATCACGAAAGTTTAAAAGTCGTGATGTAACTTCTGAGATTACAAAACTAATAAGAGAAGAACTTACTAAGAAACGAGATATTAAGACTAATTTCTTTGTTAGACATATGTTAAATGCCTTTCCTTGGATAAATATTAGTGATTATAATAACCCTCTTAGTAAATTAAAAAGATATAGTTTAAAAGGAATAAAAAAGAAACAAAAATAATTGTCAAGTTGTGTAGAAATAGTTTAAAGACTAAGATAAATATTAAAAAAGATGATATACTTTATAGTTAGAAAGGGATAAATATGAAAATAAAAGAAGATATTAATAAATATATATTTAGAGGTTATGATATTAGAGGAGTTGTACCTACTGATATAGATGTAGATACTGCTTACACAATAGGAGTTGGTTTTGGTAGTAAATTAATAGATTTAGGAAAAGATAAATGTGTTGTAGGGCATGATAATAGATTATCTTCTCCTGATTTACATCAAGCTTTAATTCAAGGACTTATTGATACAGGAATTAATGTTTATGATTTAGGACTATGTACAACTCCAATGTATTATTTTGGTTGTATTGATTTAAGTATTGATTCAGGTATTATGATAACGGCAAGTCATAATCCTAAAGATGAAAATGGTTTTAAGTTTGCCTTTAAAAATTATGATAATGCTAAAGGAAAAGAGATAGAGGACTTCTATAATTATATAAAGCAAGGTAAGTTTCATTATGGAGAAGGGTCCATTACTAAAAAAGATGTAAAAGATGATTATTTAAGTGCCCTAACAGATAATTTATCTTTTGGTAAAAGAAAAGTTAAAGTAGTATTAGATCCTGGTAATGGAACAACTTCTATTCTTTTAGATGATGTCTTTAAAAGAGTAGATGTAGATTATTCTATTATTAATGGAGTAAGTGATGGTAGTTTTCCTAATCATCATCCAGATCCATCTATTGAAAGTAATTTAAGTGAGTTGAAACAAGCAGTTATAGAAAGAAAAGCTGACGTTGGTCTTGCTTTTGATGGTGATGGTGATAGAGTAGGAGTTATATCTTCAGAGGGAAAATTTATACCAATAGATTATTATATGATTATAATCATTAGAGATATTATTAATAAAGTAAGTAATAAGACTTTTCTTTATGATGTAAAATGTAGTAAGAGTCTAGAAGATGAGATAATAAGATTAGGTGGAACACCTTATTGTTATAGAACAGGTAACTCTTATACTAAAGCGAAAGTTAAAGAGTTAGATCTTGCTTTTGGAGGAGAACTATCAGGTCATGTTTACTTTAGAGATAAATTCTTAGGTTTTGATAGTGGTATTTATGCTGGACTTAGATTATTAGAGATACTTTCTAATACTAAAAAATCTGTTGATGAATTATTAGAGGGTATTAATAGATATTATTCTACACCAGAGACTAAATATAAAACTCGTGATGAGATAAAATTTGAGGTTGTTAAAAAAATAGAAGATTATTGTAAAGAAAAAGGTTATACTTATAACAATATAGATGGAGTAAGAGTTACTTTTGATGATTCATGGGCTAGTGTAAGAGCCTCTAATACAGGACCTAATTTGACAGCAAGGTTTGAAGCTTCTACTGAAGAAAGACTTGAAGAAATTAAAAATGAATTTGAAAGTTTAATCTTTAAGTACAATAAATAATTTTAAACATATCTTATAATAGGAAGGACGATAATATGAAAGTTGTTATAACAGCAGGAGGAACAGGGGGACATATATTCCCAGCTTTAGCATTAATATCTAAACTTAAAGAAAAAGATAAAGATGTAGAGATACTATATATTGGGACAACTGATAGAATGGAGAAGGATATTATTCCTAAACAGGGTATTCCTTATGTGGGAATAGAAATGAAAGGACTAAATAGAAAGAATATCTTTAAGAATATAGAGGTTATGAAGACCTATTTTAGGGCATGTAAGAAAGCTAAAGCGGAATTAATTAAGTTTAAACCAGATATAGTTGTAGGTTTTGGTGGTTATATAGAAGCACCTGTTATATATTCTGCTTCTAAACTAAAAATAAAGACTATTATTCATGAACAAAATTCTATTCCTGGAGTATCTAATAAATTCCTATCAAGATATGTAGATAAAGTATTAGTATCATTTAAAGAGAGCATTAAAGACTTTCCAAAAGATAAAACTATATATACAGGTAATCCTCGTAGTGAACAGATAAAAGATATCGAAAAGATAGATAAAACTACCTTAGGCTTTAAAAAAGATAAAGCTCTTGTTATAATAGTTATGGGTTCACTTGGATCTTTAACAATGACTAAGAAGTTAAAAGAGGCATTACCTCTATTTAAAGATAAAGATTATCAAGTCTTATTAATAACAGGTAAAAACTATTATGATGATTATAAAGATATAAAA
>CALVIS010000048.1 GCA_944331805.1 uncultured Bacilli bacterium | reverse complement strand
TGGGGGAATCGGCTTTATAATTGTACGTTTTAGTGTACTTAATAAAACATATCTATTAAAAGCAGAGGACCTTTTTTATTTTACTAAAGAGAATAATAGAAAATCTATTCCTTTAGATTTCTTTAATAAAAAAGGATATTTATTAAAAGAAAAATATCGTCCTAGGCTTGACTACTTAACAGTAGTAGATGAATTTTTGGAGGTAAAAGATAATGGCGAAAACTAAAAATAGTAAAGCTAAAACTAAAAGAACAAGAAAACTAAAAAAACCTAATAACTTATTTATGATTTTTGCAGCAATGTTTATAATATTAATGATTGTAGGATATTTTGTCCTAGGATTATTATTCACAGTCTTTATGGGAGTTGGAATACTAATAATAGCAGGACTTGCTAAATTAGTAGATAGTGTTAAAAATAAACCAAAGAAAAAGAAAATAGTTAATACAGTTTTAATTATTATCTTATCACTTGGTATATTAGTAATGCTATTAGGTATCATCTTTATGATTTATATTGCAATAACATCTAATCCTAAATTTGATGCCGAGAAACTAGATAGTAGTGAACCAACTGTATTATATGATGCTAATGGTGAAGAATTTGCTAAACTAGGTAGTGAAATGAGAGATAAAGTAACTTATGATGAATTACCTGAAGTATTAGTAGATGCTATCATCGCTACAGAAGATTCAAGATTCTTCCAACATAACGGTTTTGATGCTCCAAGATTTTTAAGAGCCTCAATTGGTCAAGTATTTGGTAACTCTGATGCTGGTGGTGCTTCTACTCTATCAATGCAAGTTGTTAAAAATAGTTTAACGTCTAGTATCGCAACAGGACTTGATGGTGTTATTAGAAAGTTCCAAGATATTTACTTATCAATATTTAAGCTAGAAAAAAATTATACTAAAGAGCAAATAATAGAGTTTTATGTTAATAATCACAACTTAGGTGGTAATGTCTATGGTGTTAGTCAAGCCGCAAGAGTTTACTTTAATAAAGATGTAGGAGATTTAAACTTAGCAGAAGCTAGTATTATCGCAGGAATGTTCCAAGCACCTAATGCTTATCGTCCAACTGAAGAAGAAAATCTAGAAGCTGCTACTAAAAGACGTGATACTGTTTTATATTTAATGGAACGTCATGGTTATATTACTGAAGAAGAAAGAAACTTAGCTAGTTCAATCAGTATTGAAAGTCTTGTTAATTATAATGTTGAAGCAGATACAAGTGGAAATAGTGAATATCAAGGATATATTGATACAGTTGTTGCAGAAGTACAAGAAAAAGTAGGAAAAAACCCATATACAACACCAATGAAAATATATACTAATCTAGATACTGAAAAACAAGATGGACTAAATAGAGTAATGAATGGAGAAAGTTACAGTTGGATTAATGATGTAATTCAAAGCGGAGTAGCTGTCCTAGATAGTGAAACAGGAAAAATACTAGCAATTGGTGCAGGTAGAAATAAAACTGGAGTTAATCAATTCAACTATGCTACAGATATGGTAAGACAACCTGGTTCAACCGCTAAACCATTATTTGATTATGGACCACTAATTGAATATAATAATGCTTCTACATTTGGATATAATGATGGTAATGATAATTACAAAATGTTTGTAGATGAACCTTACTCATATAGCACAGGTCAAGAAATAAATAACTGGGATGGTAAATTTATGGGTAATATGACAACAAGAAGAGCATTATCATTATCAAGAAATATTCCAGCATTAAAGGCATTCCAACAAGTAGATAATTCTAAAATATTAGAATTCGTTCAAAAATTAGGTATAGAACCAGAAATAGATAACGGAAAAATACATGAAGCCCATGCTTTAGGAGCATTCGATGGTGTAAATCCTTTACAAATGGCTGCTGCATACTCTGCTTTCTCTAATGGAGGATATTACAATGAACCTTACTCCGTTAATAAAATAATTATTACTAATACAGGTGAAGAATATACCCATGAAAGTGAAAAAACTAAAGCTATGGAAGATTCAACTGCATACATGATTACAAGTATATTAGATGACACTAGTATAACTGGTGGTGGTGCTATGGATAATGTTGCTATGAAAACTGGTACTACTAACTTTGATGAAAATTACCGTAAAAAATTAGGTATGGCTGATGATGCAATTAGAGACTCTTGGGTTGTAGGATATACAACAAAAACAACAATAGCTATGTGGTATGGATATAAAGATACCAATGCTGAATCTGTTGCTCAAGGTTACTACTTTCACAACCTAGCTGGAACAGTACAACGTGATAGATTATTTACAGCCATTGCTAATGAAGTTTTTGAAGATAATAAAGAAGAATTTAAAATGCCAGAGAGTGTTGTTAGAGTACCATTAGTATCTGGAAGCTCTACAGCAAAAGTAGCTGGAACAGGATACTCAGGTAGTATTCTTTATGAATATTTCAAAAAAGACCATGAACCTAAAGGAAATGCCGAAACAAGTAATTTAGCAACACCTACAGGTTTAACTGCAACATATTCTAATGGTAATGTTAAACTATCATGGAATGCAGTTAATCCAGGTAATACAGATTCATCTTATGGTGACTTTGGATATAATGTTTACTTTAATAATACACTACTAGGATTTACTACTAACACAAGTTATACTATTAATAATCCAAGTAACCCTTATGGTACTTATAGAGTAATTGCAACCTTCCAAAAATATGATGGATTAAATAGTGAAGCTGCTACTTACACATTAGAAAAACAAAGTGCTAATCTAAGAATAACAGCAAGTACTATTAATGTACCAACATTTAATATAAGTGATATAACAAATTATGTAACCGTCTATAATGGTTCAACAGATGTAACAAGTGAAACTAGCAATTGGACCTTATCAAGTATATCAGGACCAGTTACTAGTACATCGGTCTCCACTCTAACAGAAGCAGGAACTTACACCTTACGATATCGATTTACCTATGATGGAGAAACAAAAGAAACAGGAAGTATTACAGTAACTGTCACTGGAACTAATACAGGTGGCGGTGGAGATGAAGGAGATAGTGGTAACGAAACTACACCTACTCCATAAACCTAAAAAGAAGCTAAATCCTAGCTTCTTTTCTTATACTTACAAATACTATTTAACTTACATTCTTCACAATTAGGACTAACCGCTTTACAATGATATCTTCCAAATAAAACAAGTTGTAAATGCCTCTTAGCCCAATCTTCTCTTTTAAATTTTCTCTTTAACTTCTCTTCAACACTTCTTACATCATCCACATCTTTAGCAAGCCCAAGTCTCTTAGAAACTCTTTCTACATGAGTATCAACAGCAATAGCAGGAATATTATAAAACTCCCCTAAAAACACATTAACAGTCTTTCTTCCTACTCCAGGCATTGTCTCTAAACTTTTTCTATTAATTGGAACCTTACCATCATATTTAGAAACTAATATTCTAGCAATTTCCTTAACATAAACTGCTTTCTTTCTAAAAGAGCCAAGTGGTCTTAAAATAGTTTCTATATCACTAATATCGGCTATACTTAACTTCTCTAAAGTATCATACTTACCAAATAACATAGGTGTAACACTATTAACTCTCTTATCAGTAGTCTGTGCACTAAGAACAATAGCAATTAATAATTCATAATCATTATGATAATTTAGTTCACATTTAGGATCTTTAAATAACTCATCTAAATAATTTTCTATCACTTCTACTTTATTCATCTTCATCATCAAACCAATCATAATCAAAAACCTCTACTGGTTCTTTTTCTTTAATCTCCTTATTTTTATTATTAAGAAAATGTCTAACATCTTCACTCGTCTTAATACCCTTTTTATCCCATTCATATAAAATCTTATCTATATATCTAATACTTGATACTCCATTAAGTACTGCTTCTTTAACCGCTTCTATAATAACACCACTATCAAAAGAAGAAGCCCAAGCTTTAATAAACTCTATCTCACTAGAATTAAGAGTCCTACCAAACTCTTTTTCAATAGTAGAAAATATACTAGTATCAAGTTCTTCTTCATTATCTTTAATAACTTCATCACTAATTATAGAAGCTATTTTTTCATAAAATAATGAGATATCTACCTTCTCTTCACCTATCCCCTTATCATTTTTAAACGTATCTATCATAAGAAGCTTCTTATCGGTAAGAGAAGATATTAAAACTAAAATATCTTTAATACTAATGCCTAACTCTTCACTCATACTCTTAGGATCAAAAGTAAAGGTATTACCTTTATCCTTTAAATACATCAAAAATATAAACTCTTCTAAACTTATATTTAATTTTTTATATTCTTTAAAAAAAAGAAGAGGTACTACAATATTCTTACTTTCTAATAAACTAACCAGTTGTTTTTGTTTCATCAGCATCCTCCTTAACTAAATTACTACTAGTATATATCTTTTTAGCAAGATTTAAAAGCTCTTCTTTATTATTATTAACTTCTAAATTTAATAGTTTAATCTCTAACTCCTTCCATAACTTACTTATAATAGGTCCATCTTCTATCTTTAAATAATCAATTAAATCATAACTATCTATAACTATATCACTTCTCTTATGAATAGGCATAGATTTATAATTATCCATAATCTCTTTCTTAGGAATAGAAAGAATCTCTCCTGCTACTGTACAAGGATATAAATCATAATAATAAAGAGTAGTAAAGGCAAGCGGATTATTCTTAATAGACTCCCTTATATCTTTCATTAATTTTAACTCATTTCTAGTAAAAGGATATATATTATCAACATCTAACATTGTCCATATTCCTATAACTTGACTACAAGGCTTTACTTTATTAATATTATCTAGATATAATACATCGATTAAATCTAACTCTTTTATTAACTTAATTCCCTTCTCTATATTAGGACTACTAAATATCTTATCTAACTCACTCTTTTTTCTATTAATAGATAAATCTTTAAGTAAATATTTAGATTGCATAATCGCTTCTTTAACATCCAAAGCAAGTTCAAAGTCAAGAGTAGTAGCAAACCTAATCGCTCTTAATATCCTAAGAGAATCTATTTTAAAGGACTCTAAAGGCTCTATAACCGTTTTAATTATCTTATTATCTATATCACTCTTACTATTAAGTAAATCAACGATATTACCATCTTTATCCATACAAATAGTATTAATAGTAAAGTCTCTTCTTTTAAGGTCTATCTTTAAGTCATCAACATAATTAACAGTATCAGGATGTCTATTATCTAAATAATTACCATCATCTCTATAAGTAGTTATTTCAAATCTAATATTATTTAAATAGACTATAACACTACCATAGACTTCATTATCTATATTAGCATTAGGAAATATCTTAATTAAATCCTTTGGTTTAGCATTAGTAGTAATATCAACATCATTAGATTTAATACCCATTATATAATCACGGACAAATCCTCCTATGATATAAGCTTCATAAGAGTTATCTTCTATCATTTTTAAAACATTAAAAGCTGTATCTAACATTATTTATATCACTGCTTTCTATTTATATATATATATATATTTTACCATTTAATTAATCTTTTTTAAATATATAATAATATAACCCATATCACTAAAAATATAATATTAACAAGATAAAACTTTAATTTTAAGGTCTTATGTCTAAAGAAAAACATTCCTAAAAGTGCTCCTAAAGCTCCTCCAAGTATACTAAACAAATATAGTAACTTCTCACTAATCCTATAATAATGCTTAACCGCCAGAAATTTATCTACTCCATAGATAATGAAAGTAAAAATATTAATAATAATTAAATAGATTATCATAAAGAAAAAAAGCCATTCCTGGCTTATTTTATTGGTTTACTGCATCTTTAAGAGCAGAGCCTGCTTTAAATGAAACAGCATTTCTTGCTGCGATTTGAACAGTTGCACCAGTTCTTGGATTACGTCCTTCACGAGCAGCTCTTTTTGAAACACTAAATGTACCAAATCCAACTAGTGGAATTTTATCTCCTTTAGCTAATGTTTCAGTAACAATGTCACAGAATGCATCAATAGCACGAGTTGCATCAGCTTTAGTTAAACCAGCTTTTTCTGCAACAGCTTCAACTAATTCTACTTTTTTCATTTATAAAACCTCCTATTAATTTAAGCATGTATCTTGCTTACATAATAAGGATAGCATGAAAGACTTTGTAAATCAATGTTTTTTACTAGATTTTACATCAAATATTTGGTATTTGTAAGACTTGTCCAATAGAAAGTAAATTAGATGTCAAATTATTTAAAGTTTTAATAGTATCAACTGTAGTTCCAAAACGATTAGCAATACTCCATAAACTGTCACCTGAGGCTACTGTATAGGTATTATAGGTTGGACTTCCTGGAGTACTAGAACCTGCTGTAGGAATAATTAATACTTGGCCAACTGATAATAAGTTAGATGTTAAACCATTAGCAGATTTTAAATCATTGACAGTTACACCAAATCGATTAGCAATACTCCATAAGCTATCACCAGAGGCTACTGTATAAGTAGTAGGAACTGTATCATTTTCTTCATTATCTTCTAAGTCATCTCCTGCACTAATCCCTGGAATTATTAAAGATTGTCCAACACTTAAAGTATCACTAGTAAGATCATTAGCATCTCTTATTTCTTGAACCGTAACGCCAAAACGTCTTGCTATACTCCAAAGACTATCTCCTCGCTCTACAGTATAATAAAAGACTGCTCCATTATCCTCATCTTCACCATTATCTTCTTCGCCACTAACACCTGGTATAGTTAATACCTGTCCTACACTTAACACATCACTAGTTAAGTTATTAACATCTCTTAAAGCTTGGACTGTAACCCCGAAACGATTAGCAATGCTCCACAAGCTATCACCTTTTACTACAGTATAAGTAGTAGATGGTCCTGTAATATTATCATTACCTTCATTACCGCTACCTACTCCTGGAATTATTAAAACTTGTCCTATACTTAAAGTATCACTAGTAAGATTATTAGCACGTCTTAAATCATTAACACTTATTCCATAACGACTTGCTATACTCCAAAGGCTATCTCCCCTTTGCACAGTATAAGTAACATTACCACTTGGAGGAACGATTTCATCACCTTCATTACTACCAGGTATTCTTAAAATTTGCCCTACACTTAACACATCACTAGTTAAGTTATTAGCATCTCTTAAAGCTTGGACTGTAACTCCAAAACGATTAGCAATACTCCATAGACTATCACCTTTTACTACAGTATAGAAGTTATTACCACTGCCCTCAGGAGGAACATAAGGAACACCAGCATACTCTGCTATCGCTCTAACTACCGCTTCCACATAGTTTAATAAATCATTTTGTAATTTAACTCTATCATTAGCATTATCAATAAAACCATATTCTACTAACACTGACTGCATAGGAGTAGTTTCTCTAATAATGTAATAGTAGTCTTTTGATGGATCTTCAGGAAGCCTTCTTTGATAGTATTTACGCATAATTTGTCCTTCACTACCTATTTCTTCTAAGATAGACTGTGCTAAAGTAGAATTATTACGTAAAGCATAAATAACTTCAGCCCCTTCTCCACCACCAGCATTTATATGATTAGAAATAAGTATAGCATTACTACTACCTCCAAAAGCTTCATTAGCACGTCTAAGACGTTCTTCTCTACTTAAATTCTCATCATAATCTCTAGTTAAAACAGCAGGTATACCTAATTCACGTAATCTATCATACATATATAGCGACGCTTCTAATGTAAAGTCTTTCTCTTGTAAACCATTAGAAACAGCCCCAGGATCAGCCCCTCCATGTGAAGGAAGCAGAAAGTCCCAAATATTAAATATTATATTAAAATTCAAAGTTCCATTCTATTTCAATAT
>CALVIS010000047.1 GCA_944331805.1 uncultured Bacilli bacterium | reverse complement strand
TCAAAGATATTCCTTTCTAAATTCACTCTCGACACTATTATTATATCACTATCCCTCAAATTCTACAACATAGCGTATAAAAATTATATTCCAATAAATATATGTATTGATGAATTCACTTGGAAAAAGAAAACAATGGCATTTAATATATGTGATGCAGAAACTGGTAAAACATTAGATTTAGTAGAAGATAGAACAACAGAAAATTTAAATAAATATTTTAGTTATTATTTAAGTGAGAACAAACTAAAGGTAGAAAATGTAGTTATGGATATGTATAAGCCATATATAAAATTAGTACAAGATAATTTTCCTAATGCAAATATCATTATAGATATGTTTCATATTGTACAACTAATTAGTAGAAGTCTTAATAAAACTAGAGTGCAAGCGATGAAAAAAGATAAAGCTAATTATAGGAAAATAAAAAGATATGGAAAATTGTTATTAAAAGCCAGATTAGAACTTGATTGTAGTAAATGGAGAAAGTTTCTATGTTTTAAAAATTTAATGACAGAAGTCGATGTAGTTGATTATATATTAAATGAAAATGAAGAATTAAAAAACACATATGATTTATATCAAAATCTTTTATATGCATTACAAAGAAAAGATTATATACTATTTAAAGAAATGATAGACAAAGAATATAGTGGAATTTCTACATATATGCAGACTTCACTTAATACTTTAAAAGAATTTAGCCCATATATAAAAAATACAATGGAACAACCATATAGTAATGGTGTTATGGAAAGAAATAATAATACTTGTAAATTGATAAAACGTATTGGTTTTGGATATAGAAATTTTGATAATTTCAAAGCTAGAATTTTAATTATTACTAATCTTTTTAGACCAGCAAAAAAGAATGCTGAAAATTTACTCAGCACCCTTTAATGTCGAAGAACCATAATTATTTTTTTTAGTTTGCTTAACTTTACCAATATATTTAAATTTACCATACTTTCTAATACTAAAGATATCTTCTTCTTTTAAGAGATATGCTGGATTAGTTAATACTTCATAGTTTAAAATAACTTCTTTATTCTTAAATTTATCTTTTACTCTATTTCTAGATGTGTTAGTAATATTAGATACAATACTATCTATTCGTTCACTTTTGATAATTAATTCTAGTTCTTTAAACTTTCTTTTATAGTCTTTTAGAGTGTTAATATCTATTTCTTCTAGTTCAATATATGTGTTCTTAATTTTATTAAAATTAGTTAAAAAATAATCTTTCATAGATTCTAATAAATAAAAGTAATAGTTATTATCATCTATTATAATATCGCCAAATACACACTTTTCTATATTTAAAGAGAAGATACTACCTAAAATGTCTTGATGTCTAAGAGATTCTTTAGTTATTATTTTAAATAATACTACTTTAGGCAGTTTATCTTTATATAGTATTACTTTTTCAGTTTCTATAAATGGTTTAAAGATATTAAATTCATCTTTCTTGAAGTGCCTTTTTACTTCTTTAACCTCATTAGGCTCTAAAAAGAAAGTAGGTTCACCTCTATTTAATCTATCAATATTTTTCTTAATGTTATACATATTATCCCTTCTTAATTGCTTATTATTTTATCATATATTTCTTTTTTTAGAAAATTAGTGTAAAATAAAGTTGTAAAGGTAGTGATAGAATGTATGATGTAATAGTAGTAGGAGCAGGACCAGCAGGTCTTTTCGCTTCCCTTAACCTTGCTCGTAATAGTAAGTTAAAAGTACTACTTGTAGATGAAGGTAAGTTTAGTGAAAAACGTGTTTGTCCAATGAACTCTAAAGGAACAGCATGTGTAAACTGTAATCCTTGTAATATTTTATCTGGATATGGTGGAGCGGGGACTTTCTCTGATGGTAAACTTAATTTTATTCCTAAGTTAGGTAAAACAGATTTATTTAAGTATATGGAAAAAAGTGATGCTTATAAACTTATTGATGAAGTAGAGTCTATTTTTAATGAGTTTAATATGGATAGTAAGACTTATCCTAGTAATATGGAAGAAGCTTTAAAATTAGATGAGAAAATTGCTAAAGCAGGAGCGAACCTTTTAATCATTAAACAAAAACATTTAGGAAGTGATTATCTACCTAAATATATTGAAGATATGGAGAAAGCTTTAAAAGACTTAGGTGTTACTTTACTTGATAATTTTAAATGTAGTGATATAAAAAAAGAAAAAGATTATTATGTTGTTTCATCTAAAGATGATGAGTATAAAACTAAAAATGTTATTGTCGCTCCTGGTAGAACAGGTGCTAAGTGGGTACAAGAGTTAGCAGATAAATATAATATTCCCTATACATCGCAAAGTATAGAAATAGGCGTTAGGGTAGAAGTTAGAAAAGAGATATTAAAAGAAATTACAGATGTTATTTATGACCCTACAATCTTTATTAAAACTAAAACTTATGATGATGAGATTAGAACATTTTGTACTAATCCAGGAGGATTTGTAGCGAAAGAAAATTATTATGGTTATATCTGTGTGAATGGACATGCCTTAAAAGATGTTAAATCATCTAATTCTAATTTTGCTTTTATCTCTAAAGTTAACTTGACAGAACCTGTTACTAATACAAGAGAATATGGTGAGTCTATTGCAAAGCTTGCTAATACTCTTGGAGGTGGTAAACCTATTTTGCAGACTCTTAAAGATTTAAGAAGAGGAAGGCGGTCTACTAAAGAAAGAATTAGAAAAAACTATGTTGAGCCTACTTTAAAAGACTATACTGCAGGAGATTTAGCCTTGGCTCTTCCTCATAGAATTATTACTAATATTTTGGAAGGACTTGAAACATTAGATAAAATAATACCTGGTGTAAATAATGGCGAGACACTTCTTTATGGACCAGAGATTAAATTCTTTAGTAACGAGATTACTACTGATAATAATATGAAAATAAGTAATGAAAACATTTACTTTGTAGGAGATGGAGCGGGTAAAGCAGGAAATATTGTTGCAGCGGCAGCGACTGGTTTAATCGCTTCTAAAAATATAATTGAAAGGATGGGAAAATGAAAGAGTATATGAAAGAATATATAAAAGATATTGATGAAAAAATTAAATGTAATCATAAATTTAGTAAGGAAGAGATAGATGACTTTCTATTCAAGATGGAGTTATTTCAAAAAGAAAGAGTAATTCACTTAGTAATAACATTAACCTATGTTTTCTTTACAATACTATTCTTATTTTTAACACAGTATATTTTTATGATGTTTATAATATTCTTTATTCTTTTAATCTTTGACTTATGCTATGTGTATCATTATTTCTTTTTAGAAAATAGTGTCCAATATATGTATAAACAGTATGATAAAATGAAAAATAGTAGTATAATTAAGAAGAATAGAAAAGAGGGATAATATGAATTTACAAGGAAAAATTGCAGTTGTTACAGGTGGCGCGATGGGTAATGGTAAAGGAATAGTAGAATCATTACTTAAATATGGGGCCTCTGTTGTTATTTTAGATAAGTCAAGTGAATTAACTAATACGGTTAATGAATTAGGTTCTAAAGGATATAAAGTCTTAGGTATTAATGTTGATATTAGTAATAAGAACTTATTATTACAAGTTGTTGATATTATTAAAAAATACTATGACCACGTTGATATCTTAGTAAATAATGCTGGTATTTGTAAGTTAGAAACATTTGAAAATATGACTGATGAGTTACGTGACTTACATTTTGATATTAATATTAAAGGTACTTGGAACGTTACTAAAGTATTACTTCCTATGTTAAGAAGTAGTGGAAAAGCTAGTATCATTAATTTATCTAGTGTTACTGGTCCTATGGTTGCAGATTCTGGAGAAGTAGCTTATGCGACTACTAAAGCTGCTCTTGTTGGTTTTACTAAGGCTCTTGCTCGTGAAGAAGTAGATCATAATATTAGAGTTAATGCTATTTTACCTGGATATATTAGAACACCTATGGTTGATGGTATGGCAAAGGAAACTAATCTTAATGATCCTGAAAGTGTAATTAATGGTATTGCAAATGCTATTCCTATGAAAAGATTAGGAGATCCTAGTGAGTTAGGAGAACTTGCATGTTTCCTTGCTAGTGATTCATCTAGTTATATAACAGGGACTAGTATTGTAATAGATGGTGGTTCTACTTTACCTGAGACTGTTACTATGGGAGTTTAATAAAAAAGGCTGCAATGATTAAATTTTCATTACAGTCTTTTTAGTAGTAGCCTAATGTTGAATTAGGCAAGAACCTTCAATTTTCTTGAACATAACAAACGCTATGAACGCCGAAGCTAGGCTGGGGCTACTATCTCCCATTTATAGTATATAATTTTATACTTAATAAATTGTTTTGTCAAACATTATTTTTTAAATTATTCTCAAGTATTGTTAACATTTCATTTTTCATATCATCTGTTGCATTATTCCAAATTATCTCCATAAATACTCCCATACCAGGTAGTGTTACTTCGTCTTTAGAATTAATTGATTCAACTATCGCTTCTTTAATACTTTCCTTATTATTATTCTTAAAATTATTTAATATATAGTCTTTTATACTCATAAAATCATCTCCTAGACATATCTTTACCAATATTTATAAATTTATACTATAATTTTTATATTCTTTAGTATATAATTAAAACAGAGGTGATAATATGTCAACAGGAATGATTATAGGTATTGTAATAGTTGTAATTATCGTTATTTTAATTATTTGGTATATTGCAACATATAACTCATTAGTGCAACTTAGAAATAGAGTTAAAGATCAGTGGAGTCAAATTGATGTTCAATTAAAAAGAAGAGCAGATTTAATTCCTAATTTAGTAGAGACTGTTAAAGGTTATGCTAAACATGAAAGTTCTACTTTAGATGCAGTTATTAATGCAAGAAATAGTTTTAATACTGCAGGAACTAAAGAAGAAGAGATAAAAGCTAGTGGAGAGTTAACTGGTATGTTAAATCGACTATTCGCTTTAGCAGAAGCATATCCAGACCTTAAAGCTAATCAGAACTTTGTTTCACTTCAAAATGATTTAAGAGATACTGAAGATAAGATAAGTACAATGAGACAATTTTATAATGATACAGTACTTACTTATAATAATAAAGTACAAACTATTCCAAGTAATATAGTTGCTAGTATTTCTCATTTTAAAGAAGAAGAATTCTTTGAAATAGATGAGAAAGATAAAGAGACACCTAAAGTATCATTTTAAGACTTGCTTTATGCAAGCTTTTTTTCTAAGGAGTGAATGATCATGATAAAAAATAAAATCTCAATTATTATATTAATAATAGTACTTATTGTTATTTTTTTACCAGTAGGATTTTCTTATTTAGGAGGAGAACCTACTGATAAGTTTTTAAGTGAAATAGAAATACTTGATAATGGTTCTATTAAGGTGAGAGAACTTATTAAAATGAATGGTGACTTTAATGGTATGGATCGTGATATTATTTATGCTAGTTATAAGAATAAACCATATAATGGAGAGATAAGTGCGATAGAAGGAAAAAGTGATTTATATGATGGTAGTGGTATTACTGATATAAAAGTTGGTTCTATTAGTGATGATGGAGATTTAACTTTTGATGATTTTAATAGAAGTGTTAACTATTTTGATGAAGTTAGTTTTGCAAGTAATGGTGAGGCTTCTAAATATACCTATGATACTTTTATGGATGAAGTTAATTTAAAGCTTTATAATCCTAGTGATTTAGATGAAATCTTTTATATAGAGTATACTGTTACTGATGTAGTAGTAGTTCATGAAGATATAGCAGAACTTGCTTGGAATACTCTAGGTGATGGTTATAGAGAAAATATTGGAGATTATGAAGTTAAAGTAATTATTCCTAGTAGTGATAGTGATTATAGAGTATGGTTACATGGACCTTTAAATGGTAGTATTGAAAGAACTAGTGATAGTGAAGCGATAGGTACATTTAATTTTTTAGGAGCCTATAATCCTGTTAGTGTTAGATTAATATTTAATAAAGATTTAGTACCTAATGCTACTAAAACAAGTGGTTTAACTGCCAAAGATTCAATTATTAATTATCAAACAGAGTTAAGTGATGAAGCGAATGCTGAAAGAGAGCGGATTAAAAGACAAAATATGACTCTAATAATAGTAAGTAGTGTTTGGGCTCTAATTGCAATAGGCCTTGCTGTTAGTGTTTATTTAAGAGAGAAAAAAATGAAGACAACAGCCTTTAATATGGAATACTTTAGGGACTTTCCAGGAAGTTATGGTCCTGAAGTATTAGAGTATCTCTTAGATAAAAATGTTACAGAGAAGAGTTTATCCGCTACCATATTAAATCTAATCTATAAGAAAGTATTAAAAGTAGAAGTTATTGATAGAAAGTTAAAAGATGATTATAAACTAATATTACAAGAGTATGATGAAGCTAGTTTAACAGAAACAGAGAAGATAGCATTAAACCTTATTATTAATGAGATAGGTAATAGTAAAGAAGTATTTTTATCTCATATAAAAGAACACTGTTCTACTTTAAGTAATGCTAATAGAGTAATGGATTTATATAATGATTTTATTAAGACTAGTAAAACTTTAGGTAAGAACGAGAAGTTTTTTGCAACAACTCCAGGTTTAGTTGCTTTCTCAGTTATCTTTAGTTTATTAGGACTTATCTTAACATTTATTAGTTTTACTTTAGATTTATCTTGGTTAGGAATAATTATTATTATTCTCATGATAGCATTAATTATCTTTGTAATAACTAGAAAGTTTTATACTAAAAAGGGAGCAGAACATTATGCTAAATGGATGGCTCATAAGAGATTCTTAGAAGACTTTAGTAGATTTAATGAAAAAGAGTTACCAGAAGTAACTTTATGGGATAAATATTTAGTTTATGCAGTTATTTTAGACTGTGCCGATAAACTTTCTAAAGAGATGGAACTTAAGATGCCTAATATGGATAGAGATGATACTGCTTATGTAGGTTATAATCCTTATATGACACATTATATTATAACTGCTAATCTTTATTCTAGTATAAATAGTGGAATCCATACTGCCGTTGCATCATCACGTTCATCAATCGCTGCAAGTAGTTCATCAAGTGGTGGAGGCTTTGGTGGTGGCTCTATTGGCGGAGGAGGTTCCTTCGGTGGTGGAGGCGGTGGAGGCCGCTTCTAATCCTCAAGAAAACATAATATAATTTTAATAATTACATAAGTATTTTCTAAATAACAATAGTGAGTACAATTAGGAAAGATAATAAGCTCACTATTTGTTATTTTTTTATGCATTAATTTACCATCTTTTAGTGGAGTATCACTATCTTTTTCTCCCCATAGTATTAGAGTGTTAGTATTAACAGAAGATAGATACTTAGTAAGATCTAAATTAACAATATTTTTAAAAGTCTCTCGCATATTTTCATCTAAAGCTTGATAATCACTACTTGAAAACTTATTAAATAGATAAGTCTTAAATTTATGTTTAATCTTTCTAGGTAGATAATTGGCAATACTTTGTAGAGTTTTATATAGTTTTAATCTAATTTTTTTCTTTAAAGTCATCTTAGGTTTAATACCGGCACTATCTATTAGTATTAGGTTTTTAATAGGAATATTATATTTAGAAGATAGAAGAATAGCAATTCTTCCTCCAAAAGAGTGAGCGATAATATTAGGATTAGATATGTTTAAGTCATTAAAAAATGTAATAATCATCTCTGTATAATCATCCATGGTAAGATTATAATTAGGAAATTTAGTTTCTCCAAAACCAGGATAATCTATTATATAAACAGTATAATCTATTTTTAAAATATTTATCATTTCTAAAAAAGTATTTCTTGTTTCTCCCCAACCAGGTAATATTACAATTGTTTCTTTTCCATCCCCATATTTTTGATAAGATAACTTTATATCTTTATAGTCAATAGTCATATTCAACACCTATTATAAGATATGTAAATATTAAGAATTGTTTAATAAAAAAACGCTATGTTGTAGAATTTGAGGGATGATAGTGATAATCTTCATAGACATCATAGAAATCTAATATACTATGA